>JAFGDC010000620.1 GCA_016932295.1 candidate division CSSED10-310 bacterium | reverse complement strand
GGGCTTCAATCGGAGCGAAACATTGCTGGGACTGGCGCTCTATATGGGAGTGTTCTGGACAGTCAAGTTCAACGCCTACTCGCCATGCAACACCGATGCCATCATGGGATTTTTCCAGATGGCGATTCTTTACCTGGGATTGTCCGGCTGGTACATTCCCGCCCTGGTACTGCTGCCGATCGCTGTGACCGCACGGGAGCAGGCGCTGCTGCTGGCGCCGGCGCTGGCGCTCATGGTGATGGAACGACGCGGTCGGCGTCCCGTCTCCAACCTGACACTGGCCGCGGCATTCCCGGCAGCATCCGTCGCGGCCTTCCTGCTCATCCGGTACTTCATCACGCCGGCACGCGACTATGATTCCCTCGGGATGGTGTGGAAGCAACTGGCAATCCTCGGCCAGTGCCGCTTTTATCCACGTATCGCCCTGTCATTGCTCAGCGGGCTCGGCGCCATTCCCCTGCTGTTCCTCTACCGTATCCGTTCACGCGCCTGGCGGTTCCTGCTGTCGCCGCCATGGCTCGTTCTGACAATCGGCGGCATGCTGTCACTCTTCGGCGGCCGCGACAAGGCCCGCCTGTTCCTGTTCATTCTGCCGCTCCTGGTGGTGGTCGCCGTCAAGATGCTGGTTCCCGGCAACCGCTCCCCGGCCTGGTCATGGTCGCTGGCGACGGGCACGCTGGCCATGCATCTGTACCTTGGATATCACCTGACACCCATGACGGGATTCGTGGCATACCTGCAGCGCATGGTTCCCATGCACGCGCCGGATTTCACGCTGCCCGGCGCGTTGCTGCGCGCCGGCGGTGTCACGGCGCTCTGGATACTCTTCGCCGGGATTCATGCCGCCGTGTTCAGAAAGCGCCCGGAAATCCGGAATCAAGAAACAAAGGAGGTTTCCTGGTGAAACGGACCATCTCCGCCGGCATCATCGGAGTGCTGTGCATCGGATTCCTGCTGGGAAGCCTGGCATCATTCCTGCTGGCGGCGAGTCGCGCCGCGGGCGGCACCGTTGGACTTTTCTCGATCCTGAAAGATGGAGAGACACACCCGTTTCAGATCGATTCGGTACTGCGCGCACCAACGATCAAGGCGGATCAGACGATATGGTTCGACAATGAGAACGCACGCATGTGGGACCTGTATTGCGTCGCGCTGACACTGGACATGGCGCGGGGCGCCGAATTGAAAGTATCCGCCGGGACCGGAGAATACATCCTGCGGATGATGACGAGTGGCGACAAGGTGGTGTATTCCCTGGACGATCGCGAGCCGGTGGCAGTCCCGGTCGGACCTGACGGGGTTGAGGTGACGGTGTCCGGGCAGGATGATGCCTGGCTGTTCACCACCGGCTCCGTGAGCATCGGCACGGCGCCCCGAAATGCATCAATGGGTGCCGGCTTCTCACTGGCGGCGACTGGCGGCGACACGCGCCTGCGCGCGATCGGGGTAACGGCCGGCGACGGGCGGAAGCATTACACACAGCACTTCGGCGGCGGGTTCATCACGGCGCCCGAAACTCTCCGATTCATCATCCTCGGCGGACTTCTCATCCTGGCCTTCAGCGTCGCATACGCCGGGCTCCTGAGCGGACACACCATATTCTCCTTCCGGAATGCGATGCTGTTGGACTGGCTCACCTGGTTCCCGGCATTCTTTTACCTGCTGGGCGCGTTCTCCCGGCATCATCCCTCCAAAACCATGCTGGTGTTTTCAGGACTGGCATGCCTGGTATTGAAGACCTGGCTGGCGTTCATGATCGGACGGCATTACAAGGCGTTCAATCCAACCGCCAAACCGCGCCTGCTGGCCCTGCTGGGGGTGGCGGCCGGCTTTGGGTTCCTGGCGCTGATCTACGTTCACGCACCGCTCAACATGTGCGAACAAGGTGCAACCCGTGCTCTCCCCGGCCCCTTCACCGTGGACATGGGAACCAGCCATCTCATTGCCGACACGTTCACCTGGGGGGAAGTGCGATTGCGTCTGAATCAGGCAGCGGACTCGGCAGTGGCAGTCGTCTTCGACGATTCTCACGGATCCGGTCAGGGTTTTCTCGCCAGCAGCGATCCACGGCTGCCCAGCCGGCTGTATTCGACCTGGCACGAACGAATCGATCGGGGAACCTCCGGATCGGGCTTGATCATACCCGCGGATGAAGAGGTGGAACTACTGCTGGAGCGGACACCGCGACGCCTGCGTGTCTGGGTGGGGAGCGAACTGGCTGCGGACGAGGCATCTCCCGCCTGTGAAGCGACGATCAGGATTCAGGCGATTCGCGGCGAGGCGGTGATCGAGAATGGTTCGATTCGGCAGGATATCCACTATGCCAATGGTCGCTTCGATCTCGCGGATGCCCCATTGATACTGACGCTACTCCTGTTCCTGACACTGATCGCGGTGACACTCACCACCGTGCTGGACGGAAGTTTCGGTGCCGAGCTGACCCTGGTGCTGGCGGCCATGGCGCCGTTTCTGGCCGGATTGGTGCTGCGGGCACGGGCGGCGGCTGCGGGGGCACCTCAGGAGACAGGCGGATGGACGTGCATGATCTCTCCACTGGGGCTCATGTTCCTGTTGTTCGTGATAATGATCCGATTGGCTGTGGGGATTCATAACAGCCGCCGACTGGTCGTGATACTTGTGCTTCTTTCCCTCGCCGTGATCGGTCTCACTGAGGACATGCTGCGCTGCTGGCTGCCCGGCCGCCAACTCTATTACCTGGCGCGAAACCATTGCTTCGCGGAAGCGCCGGTACCGGCCGGATATGAATGGTTTCTGGCGCCATGCATGCGGTTCGACAACGATTATGTGACAGAAGGTTCGTTCAATGGCCGCTGTCATTCCCTCACTCACGAACCGGAAGTGACCCGGATACTGTGCCTGGGCGGCTCCACGACCGCCGGAATCCGGCAACAGTCGGCGCTGGGAGAATCTTTCCCGGCACTGCTCCATCATCGCCTGGACAGCCGGGAGCCGGGTGCCTGGGAGGTCATCAACGGCGGCGTTCAGGGCTATACAATTCTGCAGGCGCGGCTGTGGTTCGAGGGGGTGTTGCGAAATTTCCGGCCGGATGTGGTAGTGCTCGACTCGCTCTACAACAATGCCGGCATGATGTATCCCGAGTCGCAGAAGCGGCTCTTCGAACGGCTCGGGACAGCGCGGGACACATGGGCGCGCCGGTGGTGGTTCGGCATGCTGCAGACCCGTCTTGGCATGCGGATTCCCGCCCTCCTGGGGAAGTTCAGGGATGAGGTCCCGCCGCTTACTCCCGAGGAGTATGGCGGAGAGCTGACCGCATTCCTGGCGCTGACCCGGGAGGATGGCTGCCGGCTGGTATGCGTACGCGAGCCATGCAAGGAACTGTTGACGGAAGGAAAAAACGCGTTGACGGAATACGACCGGACGCTGCAGGATTTTTGCGGCGTAACGGGCTGCCCGCTGGTGGATATCATGCCGGCGCTGGCGGCGCGGCCGCAGGATTATTTCATCGATGCGGTGCATCTCGACACTGGCGGCAACCTCCTGTTGGCCGAAGCGATCGAGGCGGTAGTGGTGGATGGCGGCGGTAAGCACCGGGCGATCGATTGAGATATGCGGCGCCGGTGAACAAATCGATTTGAGTTGTGAGCGGGCGGTGGATTGGTTACAATCCTCCGCGTTTTGAGGAACACCCCCAAGGAGGAAATCATGAAATTGGAGTATGATCTTCGCAAACTATACATGGACGCGTTCGCGCCGCAGCCCGGCGAGAAGGTGACATTCATCAACGATCTGCCCAGGCAGAATCCGAGCGCGGAGGATATCAACCGCGGCGGGATGACCGTGGAATGGCACCGGGTCATGGTCGAGCTGGGCAACGCCATCGGCTTCGAGGTGGCGCCGATTGTCACACTGGATCTACGCAATCCGGCGCCTGGCGCTTTCGATGCGGATGGGTACGTACGAGGCGAGAAAATCGACCTGTTGGCTCTGATGGACGCCTGGGGCGAGAAGGACATCGTCATCGCTATTACCGGTCCTTCCATCACCGGCGAATTGATGCGACGACAGAACCAGAATTTCCGGTTCGGCTCGGCGCCCAATGTCACGTCTGATTTCGAGGGATTCAAGGCCGACTATTCCAAGATCCCCCTGCGCTTCGAGATCCTGGTGGGCAAGATGGCGCGCGCCGTGGCGGTGGAGATGACCTTCCGCTATTTCGAGGACACTTTCAAGTGTACCCTCGACCTTCGCGGCCAGCGCTACATGTTCCAGGAGAACGGCGATGCGCGGCGGCCTGGTTCCTTCATCAACCTGCCCTCAGGCTGCGCCAACGTCGGACCGTACCCCGGCATCGAAGGCGATATCCGCGGTCCGAGCCGTTCCGAGGGACAGATCCCGGCACTGATCGATGAAGAACTGGTGGTCTACCACATCAAGGGCAACCGCATCGTCGATATCACCGGTGAAGGCGAAGCGGCGGAGAGGGAACGAGCGCATGTGCTGGATCCCGCTCATCCGGAACTGGCCGTAGTCACCAAGCTGGGACTCGGCGTCAATGACGAAGCGCGCTGCAACGGTACCCATGTGGGCGACGAGAA
Organism: candidate division CSSED10-310 bacterium; assembly: GCA_016932295.1. Next base: position 3,974 of record JAFGDC010000620.1, on the reverse strand, counting down.
GACCATGGGCATGCACTGGGGCTACGGTCCGAAGAAGCATTTCCCGGATACCATCTGGGCGGAGCACCTGATCGCCATGGATATGGACTTCGTGTACTACGACGGCAGCCGCGATCCCATATTCCGGAACAGCATGTACACCACTAACCTGGGAGAGCTGTTCTGACCGGGCGGGAGTGAATCATCCATGGGCCGTCCAGTAGGGCGGCCCATGTTTTTTTCGCCTCAATTCCATCATGCGCGGAGCTGCCCATGGCGCGCTCGGGGACCCCAGCGGAGACACTCTCCCCTGTTCATTGTTTCTTTGCGTAACGATACTTTTTCCTTATTATAGAAGAGTACGTAAGTTATTTTTTTAAGGAGAACATCATGAAAGCAGGACTTATTCTCACTCTTCTATGGTTCCCGGTGTGGAGTGGTTTCACATCACCCTGTGGCGCGCTGGGCTGGCTCGACAACGATGTGAAGATCACCGATACCATCGGTGACGATTATCAACAGTATTCCGCCGAACTGGTGCACATCGACAGCCGAACAGTGCTCTGTGTGTACGATGACGCCCGGATCGGTGAACGGCGGGTCTTGGTGGCGATATCCACCAACGGCGGCCTGGATTTCAGCGCGGCCACGGAGGTGGATTCCACCTGCTGGACCGGCTGTACCACCATGAATCCCACCATCGCCTACGATCCGGTCAGCGACCTGGTATGTATTGTTTACGAAAAAGTGCCGGCGGGTTCGGTGCACAGCGAGATCTACTGCGCGGTGAGCAGCAACCAGGGGCTGAACTGGTCGACGCCGGTGCGGGTGAACGACGATACGTTCGATATGTACGACCACGGTTCACCGGAAGTCGACTTCGACCATTCGAACAATACCGTGCACGTGACCTGGGAGGATTGGCGCAACGGCAATACGGACATTTACTACGCCAACAGCAGCGACGGTTTCACATTCAGCACGAACGTCAAAGTGAACCACACGACCGACCCCACGATAGTGGAAACCGCACCGAGGCTCGATGCGGAAAACGGCATGGTGTTCGTGGCCTTCGAAGTTTCCGTGGCGATGAATCCCCCCACTGACTTCGTGGCCACCAGCCACGACGGCGGCGACAGCTTTCAGAACGAAATAGCCATTTACACCGGCAGCGTTCGCCAGTTCCGGCCGGATATTGTGTATGATCCGGGACGTCTCGTCCTCTATGTGGTCTGGAGCGACGGTAATCCGGGCGACCAGTCGGTCTGGGGAGCGGCCAGCGCCGATTTCGGAATATCCTTCACATATTCAACGGACATCAGCGACAACGGTACAAACGATGCCCTCGATCCTCGCATCGACCGTGACAGCGCCGGCAATCTGTACGTGACATGGGAGGACACCCGGACCGGTTATTCCCGGATTTATTTCTCGGGCAGCATGGACGGCGGAATGACCTTTCAGCCGGACAAGCTGATATGCAACGGACCGCCGAGCACGATGCAGTTTACGCCGGCATTGTCGGTGGAGCCATTCTCGGGAGCCATGATGGTGGCATGGCTGGATGACAGGGAGGACGACATCAAGCTCGATGTGTTCGGCAACCTTTTCATCCCGGACTTCCACGATGGCTTCGCCGATCCTGATTTTTCCAACTGGACGTCAGCGACGGGAGTGGCCAGCAGCAATGAACGTTCGTACGACGGTGACGGGTACAGTTGCAGGTTCGGCATGACGGGGAACCGCGCCGAAGGCGACCTGTTGCAGGCGTTCCCGGCGCTCCAGCAGGGCGAGGTGGAGTTCTGGTTCTGGGACGGCTATGGCACGGACCCCGGTTACCTGAGTACCGACTTCCGGATGGAACTGACTTACGACGACGGCGGCAAGGCGGGGGTCGTAAGGGCCCTGGGAGTGGTGAACGCCACCAGCCAGACCCATTACCAGAGCTACAACGGCAGCGCCTGGATCAGCACGGGAGTACCCCGGAGCGAAGGCTGGCACCGGGTCGCCGTAGTGGTGGACGCCACCGGCATCGGCATGGAACTGGATCCGGTGGACTACCCCTCGCTGCAACCGGTCTATACCGACGGCACCTTTATCGGCTTTGAAAGCGTTGAGTTCATAGGAGGGTCCGCGTTGACTCCGTATTTTCTGGACAGCGTGAGCATCACCAGTGAACTGTCCGAAACGATCGCGGTGCCGGCGGTGGGCGGTCCGGGACTGGTCCTGCTGGGACTGGGGCTGGGTGTCATCATGATGCTGCGGAGGAAATGATCGGGGGGCTGATCCACGATAAAAATCGTCCGGCGATGCCGCCGCGATGCCTTCTCGTCGATTCCTTCGCTCGGGAACGGGAGCGCGACCCATTCGGCAGTGTCAAGTCTGCGTTACACCATGGTTGACAACCGATGCTGCATCACCCGGACAAGCTGTCACAACTATTGGAAATTAATGACGTAATCCGGTTTTACATCGATGGCATGGAACCTGCATTGGAATGAGTGTCATTCGAATGATTGCCGTCCTGGCAGAAGGCTGGGGGCGAGCCGTCCGGGACATCCCGTATCCCGGAGGGCAGGCGCCCTGGATCCGGTGCGCGCACCGGGCGCATCACGCGAATCTCGTGTGCCTGCAAGGCGGGCCGCCCGGCGCAAGGCCGGCGCCCTGCCGGCCGGCGGGGGAGGGCCCACGCGGAGGCTGAACCATGCCTGGCCGATCCGGTGTCATCCCTTGTATATCAATGCATTATGCGTATTCCGCAACATCGTTTCCTGATCGGACATCGCCACGCCACAAACCTCCGCATCACAGCCGCACGCCCGGCACCATTCCGTTGTCCATGCTTTTGCGTTGTTGTGGTTCCCCACGTGAATCATGTCAGGACACTGAGTTCCATAAACTGCATGACGACAGACGACATGACCGACTCCAAGCCGTCACCGATACCGTGAAGGATCCGGTTCTGTACAGGCACCGGTCACTTGCCGTGTGACACATTGCAAGGCAATCGATTATGGCGAAAAGCAAGCGCTTCCCGGCACCACCCCGGGACGGCATTCCAGGATGCGCTGAACATTTTTTCTCCCAGCTATTGACAAGCAGTGTTGATGTGTATATTCATATACACAGAAGCAGGGGAGGTGCCCATGGCAACGGGAGCTGTTCTGAATGCGGCATTGGGGCAGGCGTGCCACCAGCAGATCGCCGATGAAGACACCCGCCGTATCAGTGCTGGTGAACTGTGCCGAGAACACCGCTGTCACGCTGAAAAGGAGGTAACCATGGAGCACGACCGGATTGTTCCACGGGCCGAAAGAGGAAAATCAATGATCCAGAACTTGAATCAAGGCGCTGACGGGGCGGGAGGTGCACCATGATCGTATTTCCATCCATCAGATTGAGTGCGGCTTCCGGCGTTCCCTTCTATCGCCAGATAGTTGATCAGATCACCGACTTCATCCGTTCCGGGCAACTGCCGTCCGATACCCGGTTGCCGTCGGTGCGGGAACTGGCGGGGGAACTGTTGGTCTCGCTGATCACCATCCGGAGGTCTTACGCGGATCTCGAGCAGGCGGGTCTCATCGTGCGGCGGCAGGGACTGGGAACCTTTGTGGCCAAGGAGGTTGAGATGGCTTCTCGTGAAAAGATACTGGCCGAGGCACGCGCAGTGCTGGCCGGCGCGGTGAACAGGGTGCTTGGGTTGGGATTGAGTCCCCATCAAATCAGAGAAATGCTGCGGGAACTGACAGGCAAGGAAGAGGATGGAAACGATGGAAACTAATCTTGTCGAAGTACGGAATTTACAGGTGCGGCGGGGTTCCTTCCAGTTGCAGGTGACGGAGTGGCAGGTGGCGCCGGGCGAGGTCGTCGGCCTGGTGGGACCCAACGGCGCCGGCAAGACCACGCTGCTGGAAGCGGTGGCCGGACTGCTGCGCGCCGCGGGTGAAGTCTCCGTATTCGGTCTGAATCCATGGCGGCGGCAGGAAGCCGTCCGT
>JAFGDC010000619.1 GCA_016932295.1 candidate division CSSED10-310 bacterium | reverse complement strand
GGTGATCGATGTATCGGGAAAGGTGATCAATGCCGAAGTGATCAAGTCGCCGGTGAGCGGCGTGTTCGATGAACCAGCCATCGCCGCCGTGAGCCGGTGGGAGTTCACGCCGGCAACCTTGAACGGCAGAAGGGTGGCTGTCTATATGCAGATTCTCATTGAATTCAGGCTGAAATAGCGGGATACCGGCAAAAGCCATTGCGGCGAACCAGCGTCCCGCCTGCATGGCACCCAACCGCCCGGGGAAAAGCCTGGTGAACCAGGCGGCGGTCAGAACACAAAGGGGCAGCACCAGGCTGAACCATTGGGCGGAGGAATCCAGGAAGAGCAGCAACCGCCGGGGATGCAGCACCTGAGACCGCATGCAGGTTGGCCAGGAATAGGACCTCGCAACAGGAACCCGGGTTCCATAGCGGCACAGTACCGCTTCTCACGGCATCGTGCACTACCTCCCATCCGGGGACAGAACGGCTGCATCACATCGGCAGGCGCAGTATTGACAGGCATTCCAGCCGCAGCGGGTCCGGTCACATCCGACTCCTTTCCCTGTATCCTGTCGCATGCGCCCGAGCAAACACGATCATGCATTCCACGCCGGGCAATGACGTTGGTGTCAATTTGACCGCATCTTTGAGGATGCGTGATTTTACACGCCGAATCCGCTAGTATGTATTATGCCGATAAAAAGAAAGACACGTTGCGGTGGAGGATGGACAAATGAAAGTACGACTGGTTCTCGTTCTCATTGCGTGCATCACGGCGCCGGTGCTCCATGCCGCCGAAGTGCATGTTCCGAGCCAGTACGGCACCATACAGGCAGGTATGGACGCGGCCCAGCCTGGTGACGAGGTGATCGTCGCCGACGGTGTATACAGCGGCGACGGGAACAGGGATTTGCAGTTTTATGGAAAAGCCGTCACCGTGCGATCGGCCAACGGCCCCGGTACCTGCATAATCGACTGTGAGGGCAGCGGGAGTGACTACCGGCGCGGTTTTTTCTGCCATTTCAACGAGACCCCGGCAAGCGTGATTCGAGGATTCGAAATACGCAATGGATATGCGGGAGGACCCTATCCCTATTATTCCGGAGCGGGCATCTCCTGCTATGACGGCGCATCCCCGACCATAATCGAGTGCCGATTCACCAACGGCACGGCTCGGTATGGCGGCGGCGTGCGTTGCAGCATGAACGCCCACGTCACCATCCTTGATTGCGTATTCGAGGGCAATCACGCTGTCTACGGAGGCGCGCTTTTGGTGGGAGGCTACTCGGAAGTCACGCTCAACAACTGCATATTCATTCACAACGATGCCGATGAAGGAGGCGCCATCACGCTCGATTATTCCGGGTATCTCACCGCCGTCAATTGCCTCATTGCCGGCAACAGCGCCGTCAATTTCGGTGGCGCCATTCGCGATAATAACGACAACCAGGCGGTCTTCACCAACTGCACCATCACCGGCAACACATCCCAGGGCGGCGGCGCCGTCTATGCGTTCGATTCCACACAACCGTCCTTCGTCAACTGCATCCTGTGGCACAACCAGCCGGATGAAGTGCTGCTTGTGACCGCCGGCACGGACATTACCTACTCCATCGTAGAGGGCGGCTGGCCTGGAACAGGCAACATAGACGCAGATCCACTGTTCATTCCTTCTTATATAGGTGATTATTGCCTCAGCCAGGTTGCCGCGGGACAATCTCTTGACAGCCCCGGCCTCGACGGCGGCAGCCTCGCCGCAACCGAGGTGTGCTTCGATCTTGCAACGGGCGATGCCTGCATGTCGCAGCTCACCACCAGAACCGACGTACTGCCGGATGAAGGCGTGGTGGATATGGGTTTCCACTATCTCCCGCGACCGCCCGATCCATCACCTACTGCCAGCCCCACCATGCCGCCTTACAGTCCCACGCCTCCGGCGACCGGCACACCGGAAACGACCCCGACGCCGACACCCAGAAATCAAGGACCGCGTGTCATGGTCGCCGGGTACATGGACACGAGACTCGGACAGTTCTCCGGTGGACTGCTCACCATCACGGCCTATATCCAGGACATGGATGGAGATCCCATCCGTCGTATCTATCTGTTCTACGGCGGGCAACCCACCGGCATTACCCATCAGTGCGCCTCGAACGACGGAACCTATATCTGGAATTGGTCGCTCGAGTTCACCTGTTCCCTGCCGCCGGGTGAACTGCTGTTTGAAATCTATGCCGTCGACGACCAGGGCCTGTGGAGCCGCCCCTGGCCCTATCTCACCGCCACCGGGACCATCGGAGCCGACTGGACGAAGGCATGGAGCAGCGCCCGTATGCACGCCGTCCCTGGCGATCCCGGCGGACCGGAGATACAGCTTGCCGGGTTCTGGGACACGGACGTGGACGAGACTGGTCACCTGTCCATCCTGGCGCTGGCGACGCATCCCCAGGGCAACCAGGCAATCACTCAGGTGGAGTTACAGTATGAGGGTGTGAATACCGGCGTGTTCCTCCTGGACGACGGCGCGCACGGTGATTTCGCCGCCGGCGACGGAGTGTACGGCATGTCCCTTGATATCACGCCTGGCAGTGTTCCCGGGGGCATGTATCTCTTCCAGATCGTGGCGCGCGACAGCAGCGGCCGGCACAGCGACACCTGGCCATATTTGACGATCAATCCGGAAAACGCCACGCCCACACCGGCCGCGTCCGGCACCCCCACCCCCACCGATACTCCCAGCCAAACCCCGATTCCCGGCGCCACTTCCACGCCAACCCCAACCCCTACCATCACCCCCACTCCCCCACGCAACTGCCTCACCATAAACCTCGATCCTCCACAGTTCGACTTCGGTTACTGGTGGGTCGGAGACACCGGTCCGGAAGAAACTGTCCTCATTATAACCAACACGTGTGACTCCCAGGTTACCGTCACCCTCGGCATCGATAATCCGCACAATTTCACCATCACCAATCCACCGGACTGCGATGCTGGCTGCCAACACCAACTGGCTGCCGGCGCAGGCCTGGAGTTGCGCATGCGGTTCACGCCGCAATCCGCCACGCTGATCGAAGGATATCTCTCCATAGATGAACCGAGCGCCGATCCGATCCTCATTTACCTGCACGGCATCGGCCGGTGGATCTGACCAGCCGCCGAAACCCACCGGCGCACGGCATGGCGCACCCCGCCACAATTGCCCGGGTTCTCAGCGCAGGGAGGAAGGACCGGCAGGCGGACAGCCAGTGGATGCCGTGATTCGAACCGGTCCCGTTCGGGAGACACGTGCTCACGGCATACCCGGCCGATGATCGAATAAACGTGGTTTGCCCTTTTCATCGATGTGGAGTATGGTGCGTCCACCTCACCCGCTGGAATTCGCCGGCCGGTCTTGGTTTTTCCCTTTTCAACAGGACAGATACATGAGATTCAACGAGTTTCCATTCCACCAACGCATCCTCGATGCAATCGACCATGAAGGTCATATCCACCCTACCCCTATTCAACAACTCGCCATTCCTCCGGTGCTCTCCGGCCAGGATGTGCTCGGCTGCGCGCAGACCGGAACCGGTAAAACAGCGGCCTTCGCCCTGCCCATACTCCAACACTTGGCGTTCCAGTCGAAAACCAGCAGAGGGTCGGACCCCATCCGCGCGCTGGTGCTCACCCCGACCCGTGAACTGGCGGCCCAGGTGGGTGAGAGTTTCAAAGCATACGGCCGCAACCTCAAAACCCGCACCGCAGTTATTTTCGGCGGTGTCAGCCAGGTGACTCAGGAGCGGGAACTAGGCCAGGGGCCGGAGGTCCTGGTCGCCACTCCCGGCCGGCTGCTGGATCTGATCAAACAACGGATCATCTCACTAGCGGCGGTGGAAATTTTCGTACTCGACGAAGCCGATAGAATGCTGGACATGGGATTCATCCACGACATCCGCAACGTCGTTGCGTATCTTCCGAAAAAACGCCAGAGCCTGTTCTTCTCCGCCACCATGCCGGCTGATATCCGGGAATTGGCTGACAGTATCCTGGGCGACAATCCAGTGTTCGCCGCTGCGGACCCGCCGGCCTCCACGGTGGAGCTGATCGAGCAGCGGCTCTGTTTTGTCGAGCGGCAGGACAAGATCAGCCTGCTGATCCATTTTCTCTCCCAGCCATCGGTCCAGCGCGCGCTTGTTTTCACCAGGACCAAGCACGGAGCCGACAAGGTGGTGCGCAAGCTGAAACGGGCGGGCATCGCCGGCCAGGCGATCCATGGCAACAAGTCCCAGACCGCCCGCACCAAAGCGCTGTCGGGTTTTAAAAGCGGCAGGACGCCGGTGCTCGTGGCCACCGATATCGCCGCGCGCGGCATAGACGTGGAAGAGATCACGCATGTCTTCAATTTCGACCTGCCCAATGAGCCGGAAACCTATGTCCACCGGATCGGCCGAACCGGCCGGGCCGGCGCGCCGGGAATTGCCATCGCCTTCTGCGCGGAAGAGGAACGACCCTATCTGCGGGATATCGAAAAACTCCTTAAGAATCACATCCCCCGGGACCTGGAACACCCTTACGGCTCACCACTGCCGCCACCGGAACCTACCGAGCTGATGCCTGCCAGACCTGCACCCAGGTCAACGTACGCACCTCGGAACAACTACCGCCGGCAATCCGCTGGAGCCGGACGAGACAGGCGGCGCGGCGAGCGGGGCGCGGGCACCAGGAACAGCGGACCAGGCCGACGCGACGTCATGCGCCGACCCTGATCGGGACAAGGAAGCGCAGGCCGGACACAGGCACCGCCGGGATCGGCTGACCTCATTCCGACCGATCGGTCGTTCAACAAGTACGTGCAGGCTTGTTGTACCACCCACGGGCATGGGGTAATCATCCGGTCTGCCGCCGGCGGGAGCCGGCGCCGGATCCCGCGTTGTTCCGAACTCAGTCCGTTCCGGAAATATCCACGTCCCCGGCGAGCACGTACGGCAGGAGAAATGCCCCGGAACAGCCGCCGAATGTGCCGCTCCATTCACGGTCAGCGCTCAGACCAGCCAACTGCTCATTGAAGAGCCTGAAAAAATTGCCGCCGATCATGGCATTCTTGACCCGGCCGACCCGTTCACCGTCACGGATCAGGAAGGCGGCCTCGAGGCTGCCCGAGAAATCGCCGCCGATCAGGTCACCCAGCAGGATGCCGTTGATCTGGTGGATTTCGATGCCGTAATCGATGCCGGAGCGCAGTTCTCCCAGCGGCGTGTCACCCGATTCCATGACAAAGTTGGAAAAATCGGTCCCGATCCCCACCCCGAAGCTCTTGTATCGTTCGAATGGAACCGCGCGATAGCCGTTGCCGGTAGGCGCGATACCCAAGGTCGCCGCTGACTGACGATCAGTGGTCCAGGAACT
>JAFGDC010000618.1 GCA_016932295.1 candidate division CSSED10-310 bacterium | reverse complement strand
CCGGACGGTCGAGATCATCTGGACCGCCTGAGCTGCGGCAGGATCATAAGTGGCGGTTAAACAGCCCGTGAAAAAGCGTGTTCAATGCGAGCAGGTGCTGACGACCACAACCGACATGGTCACCATGCGGAGCAGTTGGATCACCAGCAGCACGACGATGGCAAAGGATCAAGCAGTCATAGAAAGTCATGGAGAGCAGCTTCTGTTTGAGGATATGACACTGGTTCCGCAATCGTTTCGTCCTGATCAGCGTTGGATCGACAACTATGGATTGAAGGTTATTTGCCGGGCGACCCGTTTCGGTGGTGAGGGGGGAGGATTCACGCCGGTCTACAACTTCGCCAAATCGCGAACACAGGGAACTCCCAGCAGTATTATCATGGAGAATAGCTGGATCTCGGCCAATGCTTCCTATAATGCGAACTGTGCGGTCTATTGCAAGGAGGTGCCCAATATGATTGTCGTGCGCAACAATGACCTGCTTGGTTCCAAGCCGGTTATTGTGGACAAAGCAATCCACCTTGAACGCTATTTTTACGGACTTGACGCAACGCTTCTCCACTTTGAAGCGGATGGAAATGTTGGCGCATTGAGGGGCGACTTCCCTGAAGGGCTGAAGGAACCGGTATGTCTGCCCGGTGAGGTGCAGGGCATGAGCGATGAAGAAGCTATACGGCGGTTGGCTGAAGCAAAGAAACAGGTGCAGCCGTTATTGAAAGATGAAGCGACAGGATTGGCTTTGTGGAACAACGCGCACAAACAGAAATCGGATGCAGCTGAGCTTGTACATATCGATCCTGCCAAGCACGGCTGGAATCTGGATGAAGTCATGGACGCCACCACGGTTCCCAATTCAACCCATCTGGCACTGGTGCCGTTGGAAAGCGATATCTTGATCATGCGCCGCACAGATTCCACCAACACCTGGCCGCATGTGACATTCGGCCCCATTGAGATCGACCTGGATACCTACCCGTGGCTGACATGGAAGTTGAAGGACCTGGGGGATGAGAAACACCCGGGGCATGCGGTTAAGGTCATTGATGTGGATACAGGTTCCATGGTGACGCTCCCGGAGCGTCACCATCCACCCTATTACCACTATCAGGGAGGCAATGTGAGGAAGTTGCTGGGTGTTGCCGGCAAACGGAAGCTGCTTGTGCGCTTTTACTATCTTGGTTGTCGCTATGTTGAGAAGACATACTCTCATGATCCGGCAGGCGAGTATCTGCTCATTGACTTCATCCGCTTCGAGAAGGATTGACAATGATGAATCGCTTTCTAAAAAACCACACCTATGTATTTGAACGTGAACGTTTAACAATCAACGGGACATCCCCGAACGCTAAGGAGAGAACATGCTGACCACATCAAGGAAATTCACCGACATCCGTAGCTGCTGGGCATCGCCATACACGAACAGGCGGATGGTTTTTCCCCGGGCAGCTTTTGTCCGAATACTCGCCTTGATCATCGCGGTCTGTCTGTTCGCGCCTGTCTCGGCGGAGGACACCAGGGATTCCCTGGAAAAGATGCGTGACTTCAATGCGGTCCAAACCATTTACCGCAATGGCGTACCGCACACCGACAAAAACGGTCGATTACTCACGAAGTATGATCCTGAAAGATCATTCTTCCAGATCGCCGTCTGGGGCAATCCGATTGGAAATGTCCACGGCTACGAGTATGACCTGAAATTGTTGACGGACGCGGGAATGAACACGATGTGGCCATATTACACTGATGTGGAAGCGCAGCTGGAGGCCGGCAGGCAGGCGGGCTTGCAGGTTGTCATCATGGGCAAATGGCCGGTAGGTAAACTGGAAAAAGTCAAGGATCACCCAAACTGGCTGGGTGTCGTATGGCATGACGAGCCGACTGGTAACTTATGGGGCAAGGATATGGAAGGCAAGTACCAGGAATTCCTCGATTACAAAGTGCAGATCAACGAGCTGGCACCGGGACGTGCGGTCTTCATCAATGATTGTCCATGGATCACGGCACCGGCAACCCAGTGGTGGGTCAAATGGAACACGGCCGGGGATGTGTCCTGCCACGACAACTACCCGATCATGAACCGTAAGTATCGCGCGAGGACACTGGATAATGAAGAACTTAAGACCGGCATACCGGAAAGCGTGAATCTTGCAGTAGCGGTCAACAAGGAGCAAAGGCCTGTCTGGTTCATCGTTGGCGCCTTTCTGGAAGTGGGCAATGAAAAGTTCCCGTTCCGGATGCCAACGCCGATGCAGTTGCGCGCCCAGGTCTATGCGGCGATCATTCACGGCGCCAGCGGGATCATTTACTTCGCCTGGGACTCCTGGGTTACCCGGGATGGCAGAGTGATCGGAATGTCTCCCGATCCGCAGTTGGCTTACCCTTGTCCGGACGCAAACAAAATCCAACGGGTAGTGCCGACACCGATGCAACTCGCCGAGTCAAAGGCTGCATGGATGGCGACCACGCAGGTCAACAAAGAACTGCACGAATTGACGCCGTCGCTCCTGTCTCCCACAGTCGGGCAGGAAATCAAATACACCGTCGCGACAAAGGGAGAACACGTCACGGACGTTCCGATTCGCTGCCTGCTCAAGCCGCATCCCGATGGCGGCTACATCCTGTTGACTGTAAACCTCGATGACGCGGTTCTTTCCACAACCTTCGAGTTCCCTGATGGCCTCAAGACGGTGACTCCCATGTTCGAGAACAGGGAGCCATACGAGCTCGCGCTGGAACAGACAAGTTTCACGGATCGATTTGATCCGTTTGATGTCCATGTTTACCGGATTGCGACGGCCAGACAGGAAGTTGGGCAGGCAGGAAGGAAAGTCTCGGATTCAGTAATTCAGGTGAAGCAATGAGTGCATTTGAAATCAGGATCGACGGTTTCCACTTGGATGGCGAACCGTTTCGGATCATTGCTGGAGCTATGCACTATTTCCGGGTTCATCCAGCATACTGGAAAGATCGCATGCAGAAAATGCGACTGATGGGACTGAATACGCTGGAAACCTACGTTGCCTGGAACATGCATGAGCCTAGGCCGGGAGAATTCGTCTTTGACGGATGGATGGATCTGCCCCGCTACATAGAGGTTGCCGGCGAAGTTGGCCTGAAGGTTATTGTGAGGCCAGGGCCATACATCTGCAGCGAGCGTGATATGGGTGGGCTACCCGCGTGGCTGTTGAAAGACCGGCAGATGAGACTCAGGTGCAACTACGCCCCGTATCTTGACGCGGTTGACCGATATTTCTCCGAACTCCTGCCGAGATGTGTGCCGTTGCAGGTTGCCAACGGTGGACCACTCATCGCCATGCAGGTTGAATGTGAGTATGGCCTCTACGGCAATGACAAGACCTATCTCACACGCCTTGAGGCGATCATGCGGGCACAAGGCATCACCGTTCCCCTCGTTACCGCGGACGGTATTCTCGAGGAGACGCTGCAGTACGGAACGCTGCCCCACGTTCTGGAAACGGCTAACTTCGGATCCAAAGCAGAAACCCACTTCAAGAAACTCCGTGAGTACCAGCCGGAAGGCCCGTTGATGTGCATGGAGTTCTGGAATGGCTGGTTCGACCATTGGGGCGAGCGTCACCACACAAGGACACCGGAGGATGCTGCGGCCGCACTGAATGAGATACTTGCCGCCGGTGCATCGGTCTGTTTCTACATGTTTCATGGCGGCACGAATTTCGGCTTCATGAACGGCGCCAACCATGAGAAAGGTTACCAACCGACGATCACGAGCTATGACTTTGATGCGCCTCTGAATGAGCAGGGAAATATCACGCCCAAGTTCCTGGCATTCCGGGATGTGCTCCGCAATGTCGCAGCAGTACCGGACACGGAGTTGCCGCCACCGGCGCCCACGATGTCAATTCCGCCGTTTGAACTGACCGAGTCGGCAAGCTTGTTCGCTTCGCTCGATGTGTTATCCAGCCCGGTCACTTCCGCCACGCCCGAACCGATGGAAAGCCTAGGGCAGAGCTATGGGTTCATCGCTTACGAAACATGCATTACGGGCCCGAGGACATCGGCACCTCTGACCCTTAGAGACCTTCACGACAGAGCGCATGTTTTTGTTGATGGAGAGCTTGTCGGCATCATGGAACGGGAGTTTCCCGCAAAGGGCATTGAATTGACGATCCCACCCGAGGGCATCGTTCTCAGGATACTGGTGGAGAACATGGGGCGGATCAACTACGGAAGCATGCTTTGTGATCGCAAGGGAATCACGGACTGCGTGATGCTGGGCCGGCAGATTCTGCATGACTGGACGATGTTCCCCCTGCCTCTTGATGATCTATCCGGTCTGACATTCAAAGCAGGCGCTCCCTCAAAGTTCCCTGCCTTCCAGCGTGGGTATTTCCATGTCGAGCACCCGGAAGACTCGTTCTTCCTGACAGAAGGATGGTTCAAGGGTGTCTGCTGGATCAACGGATTCAACGTCGGCAGGTACTGGAAGCGAGGCCCGCAGCAAACGCTTTATGTACCCAAACCATTATTCGAACAGGGACTGAATGAAGTGATCCTGCTGGAGTTGGACGGAGAGCCAACCCGGCGGGTGGTCGAGTTTTGTTCACATCCGGTGCTGAATCAAACACAACACGTCGAGGGTCAAAAGGCTAACACACATTGAACATGCGACTATCGTTTTGATGTCGGTCACAGTAAATTCTAATAACCTCATATAGAATAGGAGAAACGCATGACACCAGAGAACAAGATTCCATTTTCCATGAGCCCTGATCCGTGGATGATAATTGAGAAGGTATGGACACCTGAAGACAACCGTGCCAGGGAATCCATTTTTAGCCTGGCCAACGAGTTTGTTGGCATCCGCGGCAACTTCGAGGAAGGCATCAGTGCCGACACGTTGCGCGGCAGCTATTTCAACGCAATTTACGAGCGGATAGCTAACCCTCACATATGGCCTCGCGGGGGTTTCGCGCCACACTTTGACTTCATGGTCAACAATATCCAGTGGCTAGGCCTGACCCCGTCCCTGGCCGGTGAGAAACTGGATATGGCCACCGCACGCGTCTCCGAATACAGCCGGCAAGTTGATATGCGTACCGGATTGTTGACCCGGGAATTCCTCTGGCATACCAGTGCCGGCGGTGCGGTCCGCGTGTGTTTCGAGCGGTTCCTGAGTCTGGTGGACCGCACTGTAGGCATCGTGCGGCTGACACTGTCGAGTGTTGATTTCGACGGCACCCTTGAAATTGGAGCCACACTTGACGGCACAGTGCCGCACGAGCAGTGGGGGAATCTTCAACGCATCGTCGAGACTGGGCGTGCCATTGATTCAGCCGCTGGCACCGCAGCTTTGGCGGTCAGTACCATCACTACTGGGCTGGCGAACGCCGCCGCCATGGCCTTGACGGTCAACGGTGCCGAACTGACTTGGCAGGAGGCAGAGTGCGCTTCCGGGAAGGTCGGCCTGAATGCCGCAGTAGGGGTGGTTCCAGGCCAAACGGTTACCATTACCAAATTTATCGGCCTTGCCAGCATCCTTCGTAGTGTTGCAGGAGAGTGCCTTGATGATGCTGCGGGCGCAGCACAACAGGCTCGAGTGACCGGATGGGACCCCATGCTCTTGGCACACACCAACCATTGGGATGAGTTTTGGGAAACCAGTGATATCGAAATCGAGGGGGATGTGGGGGCGCAACAAGCTCTGCGTTACTCGCTTTTCCAACTGCACATGACCTATGACGGGCAGGACGACCGTTGCAACGTCGCACCCAAGGGACTCACAGGCGAAAACTACGCCGGTGCCACCTTCTGGGATACCGAAGTCTATGCCTTCCCCTTTTATGTCTTCACTTCTCCGGCTGCGGCGCGAAAGCTGGTTGAATACCGGCATCGGCAATTGCCCTCCTATCGGCGGCGCGCCGAGGAAATGCGTGCGAATGGTGCCATGCTACCGATGATTACCATCACGGGAGAGGAATGCAATCCGATTTGGGAATTGGGCAACCATGAAATCCATATTAATGCCGCCCTTGCCTTCGTTTTGGGATTGTGGAGGAAGGCGACGCTGGACAAGACGCTGGGCAGTGGCGCAGGCGCGGAACTCCTGGCGGAATTCGCCCGCTTCTGGATCTCACGCAGCGTATTCAGCCACCGGCGCAACCAGTACGTCCTTAACACCGTGGTCGGACCGGACGAATTCCGTCCGTGGACCGACAACAATGCCTACACCAACGCCATGGCCGCCTACGCCTTGCGGAGTGCCGCTGCAGCCCTGCGCGACCTTCGCAAAACCGCACCGGAAAACTACCGGCATCTGGCGGCCAACATCACCTTGTCTGACGGCGAGATCGAGCAGTGGGAGGCGGTGGCTGACACGCTGTTCCAGCAAGAACCTGACGCATCCCTCGGTGTCATCCCTCAAGACGACACCTTCCTGAACAGCGAACCCATGCTGCGTCACCAGGTCAGCGATGCCGAGCGCCCCCTGCACTCCAGTTGGCCCTATGACCTCATCTTGCGCCGCTCCCTGATCAAGCAACCGGACACGCTGCTGGCTCATTACCTTCTGGGCAGCATCTTCTGGGATCTTGACACACTGCGCCGGAACTTCCGCTTCTACGAGCCGAGGACGATGCATGATTCGTCCCTCTCCCCTTGCGTACATGCCACGCTCGCAGCGCGGCTGGGCTTGGAGGAACAAACCTACGAGTACGTTATCAAGAGTCTGCGGCTTGACCTGGACGACCTCAACCACAATACTGCACAGGGGCTTCACATCACCGCCATGTGCGGCGCGTGGACCTCGATCGTCACCGGATTCGGTGGACTTGACTGGAGTGGAGATGTCATTTCCCTGACCCCATTCCTGCCCGGAGCCTGGCGCGCCTACTCATTCCACCTCCATCTCGGCCTGTCTCTGGTCAGAATCCAGGTTGCCCAAGGCGGGGTCACACTGGAACTGAAGGACGGCCCGGCGGCGGCATTGGAACTCTACGGACAATCTGTCCGAGTCAACGCAGACGCGCCACTGACCGTCCCGATCAAGGAGACGACTCAGGACTGCGTACGCGGTGCCCTGTTCGACCTAGACGGTGTACTCGTCAACACGGATCGCTTCCACTACCAGGCCTGGAAATCGGTGGCGGATGAGGAGGGCATCTTCTTTGACGAGGAGATCAACCACCGCCTGCGCGGCGTCAGCCGCATGCAATCGCTCGATATCATTCTGGAGCGAGCCTCCAAATCCTATAGCACGGAAGAGAAGGAACAACTGGCGCAACGGAAAAACGAACGTTTCGTGTCCCTCGTCAACACGCTTACGCCCCAGGACATGTTCCACGGTGCCCGTGCCCTCCTACTCGCCCTGCGCGAGGCAGGTTGGAAACTGGCGCTTTGCTCGGCCAGTTGCAACGCCCTAGCCATTTGTACGCGGCTGGAAATCCTCGACCTGTTCGATGCGGTCGTTGACGGCACCAGCGTCACTCACGGAAAGCCACACCCGGAAATCTTCATCTCCGGCGCCCGTAAACTCGGTCTTTTCCCGGGAGATTGCGTGGTGTTCGAAGATGCGCAGGCCGGCATTGATGCCGCCAAGTTTGCCGGCGCCGCCGCAGTGGGCATCGCAGATGAAAACCGGTGCCTCCTGGGCGCCGACATCATTGTCACTGGCCTGGACGCGATTTCAGAGGAAGCACTACGTAAACTATGAAGATGAACCCCATACCAAAAGCCAAAAGGAGCGTCAATTATGGAACTGCTGTTCGAATCTAGAACCGAGATCATCGCGAGAACCGGGAAGATCTATTTCTTCCAGCGCCAGCCGACGATTCACCCTGTCCCAGTCCTTGAACCGGATTCGTTTGTCGACGGGGCCGGCGTCATGTGCTACGGGACGGTGCTGCGCGACAACGGGATCTTCCGCATGTGGTACAATGCGT
>JAFGDC010000617.1 GCA_016932295.1 candidate division CSSED10-310 bacterium | reverse complement strand
TCGTGGTGCGTTGGCTTTCAATCTTCCACGGCAACCAGGCGAGGCGCTCTTTCCAATGGGGTCGTACCCGGAATCTTGTAATCTTCGATGTGAAGCGTTGGAGTTCAATCTTCCACGGCAGTCACGTAGACAAAGGATGCACTGCTGGCGTTATTTGAACATGACCAACGCGGTGAGCAGACGGGAGGTGGTGACTGCATACGGGAGTGAACTGACAATTGTGTTGTGCCGGGGCAACCCTCTGGACAGACCAAACGCGCCACGGGCATGGCCTGATTGGTCCTCCTCCGCCCTCGCCATACCAGTGGCTTCGATGCCTTCCCTGACGATCCGGGTGTGCCGCTTCTCGGTGAGCGGTCCTCGCGAACCTGTGGCAACCTGCCGGAAGAGACCACCGGTTGGCGGTAGTGCATCGCCCGGTATCTGAGCATGGTCACCGAGGGAATGGATGGCGTCCTGCCGCGGTGGTTTATGTGGCGAAGACTCGGAAATCCAGTTCCGGGAAAATGGTGTCTCGTTCTTCAACGGCGCGCAGGTACGCATCGTCGATGGTGTCGTTCAGAAGCATGTCGCGCAACCGGGTGAATCGCGCCGTGTGAACCTTGATTCGTTTCACCGCGTAGTCCACGGCCGTGCCGGTGGTCATGATGAACGGCCAGTCGCTGGACTGCAGGAGCAGCACTTCCCTGGCCGCCTGGTTGAGCGCCCGTCGCTGCATGTCGCCTGGTTCACGGAAGCGGTCCGCGAGCATGGCCATGCGCTCCGATGCCGCGTGTACGTGAGGGTAGATCCAGGCGTTGCCATGGTTCAGCCAGACCTCGTACGAACTTTTGGCGCCCCAGGAAGATGGGTTGGGCCAGGCCATCTGGTTGGTGGGTTGCCGTTCCAGGTAGTCCAGCGGGGTGCTCAGTCGCAGCCGTTGCGCATCACAGGAAAGCTTGCGGATGACCAGGTCCAGCCAGAGGGGTCCTTCGAACCACCAGTGTCCGAACAATTCGGCATCGTACGGACAGACGATGATCGGCTCGCGGTCCATGACCGTCAGCAGGTACTCCACCTGCCGTTCGCGGTTGAACTGGAAATTTCCGGCGTGCATGACCGCCGCTTCGTAGGCTGCGTGTGGATCGTACGGTCGTTTGTCGCCCAGGTCGGCGGACGTGATGGCATAGTACTTCACACCGGTATGGATGCGGATCCCGTCCGGATTGATGTACGGCTTGATGTAGTCGAAATCGAGATCGAAACCCACATCCCGGTAGAAGTCCCTGTAGCGGACATCGCCGGGGTAACCCTCCTTGGAACTCCATACCTGCTTGGAGGATTCCACGTCGCGGCCGAAGGCGGCGACGCCGGCGGGGGTGAAGACGGGTGCATAGAGTCCGTAGACGGGTGGTGGCTCCGCCATCAGTATCCCGTTGTTTTCCAGGATGAAGTAGCGGATTTCCTGCTCCGCCACCAGCGCTTCCAATCCCTTGTAGTAGGCGCATTCCGGCAGCCAGATGCCGGATGGATTGCGTCCGAAGCTCCGGCGGTAGTGGTCCGCGGCGGCGCGTAACTGCGCCCGTACCGAATTGGGATAACCGCTCAGCATGGGCAGAAAGGCATGAGTGGCGGCGCAGGTAATAATTTCCAAGCCGCCGCGGTCTTGAAATCCCTTGAACGCGGTAGTCAGATCGCGGCCGTAGCGCTCCTCGAAGGTGTGGCGGCACAGCTCGAAGCGCTGGTTGTACATGCCCGCCAGCCGGTGCAGCGCCGGATCCCCCGCGGTTCGCTCCAGTTCCCTTTCCGTCAGCTCGATCAGCTTCCTGACATGACGGCTGTATCGCTCCTGCAGCAAGCCGTCCTGCAGCATGCAGAGGAGGCTTGGGGTCAGGGTCATGGTGATCCTGAAGGGAACATGGTCCCGTTCCAATCCCTCGAATACGTGGATTAACGGAATGTACGTTTCGGTCAAGGCTTCGTACAGCCAGCGTTCCTCCAGAAAATCCTGGTATTCCGGGTGGCGCACGAAGGGCAGATGGGCATGCAGAATGAAAGAAAGTTGTCCTTTCATGCGATCGTCCTCGTCCGGTAACTGCATGGGTGCGATGGCCGCCGGTCGCGGCGCATCATGAACTCGGCAGGTCGTGGGACGATCCGAAGTCCCGGACACCCATCAGGAATCCACCGAGCCGCTTACGTATATGCCTGTCTATCTCACCCAGGTTCGCCGCCTCGATCGGTGCGTGAATTCCAAGGTGCTGCAGTTCCCGCAGCTTTTGCGCCAGCATGTGCGGATCATCGAGGAACGGCCGCAGTGTGGCGATGATGTCCTTCAGGGGCACCTTAACCGGGATCGTGACGAATTGTACCGACTGCGCCGTGCCGGCGGTGGCGCGCGGCGTAATTGCCGGCCGGGAGACCAGCAATGGCTGGTAGCCATGCTCCTCGCTGCCCAGTTCGGCGCAGTAGATCCGGCCGTCGCCGATCACGTGGAAGAACCAGTCGCGGGTCTCCCATTGTAACGGTATCCGCTGTTCCTCCAGCCGTTCCGACCGTTCCAGCCGGAAGAGCTTCAAGGTCAGGAGGCTTCCCTCATGCCTGGCATCCAGGTCGCGCCGGCGTTCCGCCGACAGTTCCCAGTACGCGTACAACCATTCATGATCCCGGGCGATCAGAAACAAGCAATCCCGACTGTACCCGCCGGGCAGGTCATCATCACCCGGCAGATCCGCCGGCTTTTCCTGGGAGACCGCCACCTGCGGCGGGCGCACCGGTGTTCGGCGCAGCGCCTCCATGTGCCCCGCGCCGCCGCTGAACCCGGTTTCGATCGCCGCCGCCGGAGCCACCGCCATCACCCGCTCGATTTTCCGTTCCGTCTTGTGTTCCCGATATTTCTTCTCAACCGGTCCGGCCGCCGGCTGCGTGCCCTCCGTCCCGTCCCCGGCAGCCTTCCGGCCCCGGTCGCGCTCCTTCCCGTGTTTCATTATAAGCGCTACCAGCTCAGCCTTTTTCATCCTCGAAAAACCTTTCAAGGACAACCGCCGCGCCATCTGGTTCAGTTCGCTTTTGGTCTTTTTCATCAACCCCTTGCGATCCATCGAATTCCTCCTTACCGGATCCCCGGGCTCGACGCCCGGAATCGGGTATTTTGAGCGGCTGATTATAAGTCAGGCGCGGCGTGCGTGCAATACCTTCCGGTCCAGAGCCACCAATCGCCACCATGACCACTCCTCCGGTCAGCGCGGGATGGGCCGTTTTCCTCCGCCGCGATCCTCTTGTTCCAGCCCTCTCCGCCGATGTCCGGGCCATTGTATCCCAGTCACGGTGGTTGGTTCGGAGACCGGGGAGACCACCTTCGCGTTGACACTCCGCAATGCTGCTGTTATGGTAGTTGTTGCTCATTATAAGAATAACACTTTCCGGGAGTCGACCCATGGCGAACGAGGACAAGCACACAAAGGGCGGGCAGTACCTGCGTCGGTTCAGCGCTGAAGTCTTCAAGCACGCGCGCATCATCCGTACCCGGATGAACATCTCTTCCCTGAATAAATCCAGGGATAAAAAAATGCGCGACATGGGCATGCGCTGCTACCGGTTGATCCGCTTCAACAAGCTGCAGGTGCCGGAACTGGAAAAACTGTTCCGTGACATAGAGGATCTCTCCGAACAGATCGATCTGAGAGAGAAGGAACTCCGCGCCATCATACTCGAGGATGATTATCCGGAAGCCAGGCTGCTGGAAACCAGGAAACCCCCGACTCCTCCGGCGTCGTCGGAACCGAACCAGCCGCAACCGGCCGATCTCGAGAAGACCGACCAGTCGCCGGCCATGAAGGTGGAACCGGAGAAGATACCCGCGCCACCCGGGGTGAAAGAACCGGTCAGGCCGGCGTCGACACCGGCCCAGGCGGTGAAACCCGACGCTTACGAGATACCGGCCGTGAAGCCGACGGGCGAACCACCGCAGCCCGTACCGAAACCGGCACCACCGCCGGCCAAACCCGAACCCAAACCCGAACCCAAACCCGAACCAAAGCCCGAACCAAAGCCAGAACCCAAACCAGAACCCAAACCAGAACCCAAACCAGAACCCAAACCGGCTGAGAAACCTGCAACGAAACCCGTTGCACCGACCGTGGTGAAGCCGGCGGATACAACAGCCGAGAAGCCCGTGCCAAAGCCGTCGCCCGCTCCGGCTCAGGCCACTCACCCCGCCGGCGCCAAGAAGAAGACCAAGAAAAAGGGCAAACGGTAAGCGCGGTTCGCGTCATCACACCATCGTTTCCGACCGTTCACGAACAATTCACCGCCTCACCTCGATACGTTCCGAACCGGCCCCGCCGGTGGCTCAGCGCATCTCCCGCTTGCCGCCGCAGTCGATCATGAACTGGCATTCCAGCACCGGCGGAAGATCGCGCCGGAGCGCTTCGTAATCCAGCCGCGGATAGTCCCGCAGTCGTTTCCCCCCGGTCAAGGTGAAGCGCAGTACCAGGTCTTCGTCGCCGCGCCAGAACTGGTCCCTGATCTCCTGCTCCACTTCCCGCGCCGGGCGGCCCGCGGCCTGGATCGTCACCCGCTCCATGGAATGCGACGGCAGTTCCCGGAAGGTGGTGACAATGCCGTCACCCAGTACCTCCCCTTCCACGAATCCCTTGGTTTCTTCCGCTTCCGCGAAACTGATGCGCTGCACCGATCCGGGATAGACGATTCGCAGGCCCGGCTGCAGGGGATGGTCCAGTTCCTGGTGACGGTGGATATGACCCGCCGCCACATAGTGCAGGTCGCGGGGCAGCAGTGCCCGGGACATGGTATCCGGGCGGCGCGGACTGAACATGAAGTCGTTCGGACCAACCACGGCCGAATCAAAGGCCTGGTGCACCAGCAGGATATTAAGGTCGGCGCGCAGGCCGCTGTATTCCGTGCGTGCCAGCGCAGCCAGGAATGTCCGCCGTGAATCGTTGCGGAGAAAGGGGAATCCGGCCACCGCGATGCGCCGGCCGGTCAGGTTCAGGAGGAACGTCGTGGGTTCGTTCAGGACGTGCACATTGGGAGCGCCGTGAAACAGGTCGAAGGGGAATGCGGATCGTTCATGGTTGCCCGGCACCACCACCACCTGCACGCCGAGGGCGCCCAGGGCGATGAGCGGTTGGACCTCCACCACGGCCTGACGCGGATCGAGGTAATACTTGTTGAAGAGGTCACCGGCGTGCAGGAACAGGTCGGCTTCGACGCGACGGGCATGTTCGATGACCTTGTGGAAGTTGTTCGTGATGGCGCGGGCGCGCCGGATACGGCCGGCTTCGTCGGGCCATGCCACCTTCAGGCATTCGAAACCGAGATGCGTATCCGCCGTATGGATGAAACGCATGTCCTCATCCTCCCTGCCGCCGGTTCACCTCACCAGCCGCCGACGACGAAGGTGATGAGTGCCAGCCACAAACCTATGACGCTGAGCGCCAGTTTGGTCAGGTGCGGCTGCCGCCGCCATGTT
>JAFGDC010000616.1 GCA_016932295.1 candidate division CSSED10-310 bacterium | reverse complement strand
GAAAAGGTCGGGCTCGGCGTCCGGGTGGGTGTCAGGGAATACACCAGGGTCGGCGTCCGGGTGGGACTGTTGGTCGCGGTGCGCGTGGGTGAAAAGGTCGGGCTCGGGGTGGCAATTCCCCAGAGGATGCGGTTGTAGCTGTCATTGTCGTATGACTCTCCGGACAGAGCGCCGGAGTAGTTCACGAACTGCAGGTAGCCGCTGTTGACTGTCTTGGCGGCATTGTATGTGGCTCCGGACTGCCAGGTGGTGTTGTAGATGGCACCAAGACCGGCCACCCTGAAATCCTGTGTATTATCCACGGTGAGACATGCCCCGCCGCCTGTCGTGCCATTGCGGAAGGTGCAGTTGGAAAAATTGTAGGCGGCGCTGATGGAACCGGTAGTGGTCACCTCAATGCCGTTGGCATCCATGGACTCAAAGATGACATAGTCGGCAAGTATCAATCCTTTCACCGTAAAGGCGTAAGGAGACGAACCGGCATTGGAAAACAGAATAGCTGAGCCGGCGTTGCCACGCAGGTCGACGGTAGCGCCGCTCTCCACCGTGAAGGTGGAACCGGCGGCACCCCCGCCATCCATGTAAATGGTCATGCCGGGGTCGACGGTGACAGTGTACCCCGGTTCCACTGTCGCATCCACCTTCGCCGCCGTTTCCGGTGATAACACCATGAGCAACAGCAGATGGGACAACCAGATTACCATCGGCAGAACCGTTGTCAGCAAGTCATTATCCCTTTTCATGGCGCGTCCTTTCGGTGCATCTCCTGATCGCCAGGACACGCCTATTCGACCGTTTTCGGTGCGGGTTGAACGGGTGGCGTACCGAAATGCAGTTCCTTGTCAAAATATAAACCCCGCGCAGTGATGCCGGTATCAACGTCGCTCAGGGTCACCTGCTCCATCTGGTCATCGAAATCAGCAGCTAACAGTTCCACCGGCGTCTCGTGCGTCTCGAATCCCTTGCGAGGACCTATGGCGATCCAACTGAACCGCACCGGGGAATTTTCCCCCGACTCGTCAACCACCACGAAGCCGCCGTCACTCACCTCGCTGAGGTATATTCCGGCGCTTCGACCCATGGGCGTCACCGTCACCACCACCTTGTCCGGATCAGCCACAAGTTTTGTGAATGTATCGGAAAACCGCACATGCAATTCACCCGCATCCAGCATGGCCACACCGTAGGCGTATATATCTATGGTTTCCGAAGCCGGCGCATAAACCGTCAGTCGCTCGCCCCCGGTCTCCTGTATGGAAGCAACCACGCCATTGGTATAGGTATCGCCGTGGACATACTGGCCGTAGCGTTTGCCGCGCACATACTGCCCGTACGTCTCACCCCTGAGCCAACCGCCCAACAGGTTACCGGAAGCGCTCAGGCCAATACCTGCGACCACATCGCCCACGACCTTGCCGGAACCGGAGGTGTAGCTGGTGAAATAACCGCCATATGAGTTGTTCGCCGAATTCTTATAACAGAGACAACCCCAGATCGACCCGGCGCTATAGCCTCCGAAGGTTCCACCGCAACGGTTGTAATCGAGATCCGAATAACCGGCGGTGCCAAATGTGTAGTAATTTCCGTAGTAATTGTATCCTTTAATGCCACCGAGCGTGTCGGACACTTGGTAACTTGTTCCATCGTCCCCGCCGAAATGAACGCCGTACCCATAGATGGCGTAGTCACCCGGATTCACACTGGATAACCACCCATAGACACTGTTGTTGCTGGTGCTGAGATACGCGGAATTACCGATCGAGTTCGAAAAGAATCCGCCGCTTGTTAAGCCATAACCAAGGATTCCATGGTTGCCGTTCAATCCTGAATTCCCATATACACCATACGATGTCGACCCGATATGACCGAAGGTGCCGGTATTGGTATTGGTCCCGTAGAGACCGGTCCCGCTATTGGCATAAGCCTTACCATAGAGGCCATAACCACTCCCGTAGTTGTATCCGTACACGCCGTACGAAGATGCGCTGGCGGAGCTTGAGTTCATGCCAGCCGAAATGGCATATCCCGTCCCGGCGTATTCGTTTCTGATGAGGTACATCGCCAACGACGTTTCACCGGAAGCCCAGAGTGCATTGCCCGCACCTTGATAGTTATGGGAAATCGCCCCATCCGTCGCGATGACAAGAGCTTCATTGTCCCCACTGGCGAAGCGAAGATCGTCCCCAGCCGAGACGTCACAGTAGATCGTCCAGTTGGAAAGGCCGTTCTCCATGAAAACGAGACCTGCATCCGTACCCAGATCAGAGTTCACCACCAGTTCCGCGCCGGCGCCCTCGATGGTGAATCCACCCGGATTACGACCGCCTTCAGCCTCCTGCGGCCGTGAAATGGGTACCGGCCCTTCGCCGTCAGCAGCGCACACCAGTCCCACGGCTCCCGCTATAATCAAAACACAGAAAAACACCCACAGTAGTCCCATCCGTACTTTCATGTATCCTCCAGTTTACAGATCCAGAACCATCACTCGCGGCACCACTTCATGGTATCAAAACAATGATACATTATTGATACACTGACAACCATTGTCAATATTAACTTTTGTTCTCTTTGGTTTCGATACAAGCCTGCAGTGGTCTGGAGGTGAGGTGAGGTTGCCTGACAACATAAGCCATCGCATGCCTCCAGCGGCGGTGCTATTGGCGCCGCTGATTTGGCGGGGCGGTGGGCGGACGAATCAGGCTGCACCCAGGGCGCACTTGACCAGTCCGGCGCGTTACCCCGGCACACCAGGGCTGTCAGTTCACTCCCGCATGCGGTCACCACCTCCTGTCTGCTGACCGCGTCTTGTCATGGTCGAGTAACGCCAGCGGTTCATCTTGGTCGCCGCTGCACCCTGGTTCGGATGAACCACTGGAAAATCAAACAAGAGCAACAAGATGAAAATGTGTCTTTTACAGGCACACCTGCCGCGACGGGAGAAAGCCTCCGCCGCGCCGGCATCTCCTGATTTCAATCTCTCCCATGGGCGCGGTCACTTGAAGTAACTCGCCGCGACCCGTTTATCTCCACCCGAAATCACAATAGTCAATATTGCTGGCCAGGGTAGAAGTATCGGGGATGAGCATGGCCGCCCAGAAGCGTACGTCATCAGCCGTCCCGGCGCCGGCGGGCCAGGTAAAATCAAGGATGGTGTCCTGCCACGATGCGCCCGCCTGGAGACTGCGGATGGTGGAGTCTGGTTCGCTGGACCAGTCATCGTGAAACCAGTACATGCCGAACACATCCAGGATGACGTACTGCTGCACGGTCGTGGCCGGTCCGTGGTTGGCGACGGACAGGGTCAGGATAAACGGATCACCCGAGAAATAGTATGCCTGGTTCGTTTCTATACCCACGGTGATGTCGGTGGGTGGAGGTGTGGGAGACGGGCTTGGCGTGGGGGTGGCGGCGCCGCCGAAACCACAGAGTTCCAGATCGTCGATGTTCCAGCCGCTGTAGGCGTCGGTCGCATCGGAGACAAGACTGAACTTGAAACGTACAGCCGGCGAGTGATCCGCCCATTGCGACACATCGAGAACCTCCTGCGTCCATGCCGCATCCGTCACCGCGCCGGCATTCTGCCAGATGGTTTGCCAGCCGTCGCCGCCATCGATTTCGACACGGGCGTGATCATGGGCCGGCGCCTCGACATTGAGCCAGCGCCAGAACCGCAGCTCCGCGTGGTCAAGGTATGAACAGTCGAAGGGTTCGGTGATGAGCGCGCAATCGCAGTTGTTGGCGTAATCACCGTTCAGGTTGGTGCCATACACATAGTTTCCGGAGTGACCGCCGGCCGGGTCCGCGTTCCCTTGCGCACCGCCCTGACCCGTGGGCTGCCCGAACGCCCATTCGCCGCCCGTTATACTCCATCCTGGATCGTTGTCCAGCCGCTCCGCGAAAATCGGACACTGGTACGAGGTCACCTCGAATGCAAGCGCATCAGAGTCGTTGCACAGTGACACATCTGCCGCGAAGGTTATTTCCACCTCCACCACGCGCCCCTCGGGGCAGCCGGCATCGATGTTCACCGTCGGCGCAGCGCCCGAGCAGCTTCTCGATTGCCCGTTCGGGATGTCCGGATACTCGATCTGACCCCCCGTAATGGTGGCGTAGGGATCGGAACATGTCACAGTGGCCGTTATGCCGGTGACATCCCCACCCATGGCCTGAACCAGAATCTCCAGTTGAACGTGCTCACCAGGATCCGCGGCACCATCGCCATCGCCGGCGCTGTCATCAATGGAGAAGCTGTTCACCATGAGCCCCCTTGCATTGAGAGGCATGAGCGGCACATCGTATTCGGCCATTTGGGAGACAGTGTTGAAGATGATGGTCTGGGTTTCGTATCCCACTTTGCTGATGGTCAGGTTGTGAACTCCCGGTGTGGTGATCCAATGATAGCGGCCGTGCAGCGCTTCGCTGCGGCGTGCCGATTCACCGTAGGTGAATGACCTGTCATCGAGCAGGACGATGGCGCTCATCGGCTCACCCGAGCAGGCATCATAGACATGACCGGTGACGCCGGGACCGGACATCCGGCTGTACAGGTGCTGCCACCCATGGCGATTGCCCTCGCAGGTAGGGTCGCGCATGGTCCAGGCGGGATGGAACGTGCTGGCGTTGACCTCCACCGTGTACGCGAAGATGCCGTGGTGCCCATACAGCGTGGTGTCGCTGTCGCCGTCGGTGGAATAGAGCGTTTCCCACCCCATCCCTGGTTCATACCCGTAACCGCCGTCATCGCGCCTCATACCCGCCGCCATGTCCTGTCCGATCTGCGCGATCACCGTATGATCGGGAGTGTACTGGTTGTTGCAACCGTAAGGATAAATAACCAGTTCGCTGTAGCTGTGATAACAAATCGAGAATACGAAGTTCCTGCCGTCGACGAAATTCAGCAGCGCCTGGACCTCCGGTTCGGAACAAGGTGCCGGACCGCGGTAATCATCCATGATCCCCCAACCGCTTGACCCATTGCACGAACCCCAGGCCAGAGGATAGTTCCGGTTTAAATCCACCCCATAGGAGCCGCCATTGTTGCGCCTGTTCTTGCGCCACATATCATAGGTGGTCCAGACATAGTTGACGCCGTCCGGATTGACCAGCGGCACCACCCAGGTTTCGTAGTTGTCCACCCACTCATGCGCGGCAGGATTGCCGGCATAGTTCTCCAGCAGCCACGCAATGATGTCCAGCGGCACTTCCATGCTCATCACCTCGCGAGCGTGATGCGCCCCGGTGAACAGAATCCGCAGCTCATCCTCGTTCTGATCCGCGTTATCAGAGATTTTCAACGCCCAGATATCGCGGTTTTCGATGCTGTAACCAATGCTTTCCAGTTTCGTCAGGTCCGGATACATCGTTGCGTAGCCGTGGAGGATGGTGGATATCTCCGCCGGCGTCTTATAATTCTGATCCACCGCGCGATCGCCTGCCGTGCGCAGTATCTCCACCAGGTATCCCATCGCCGTGATCGCCGTGTATTCCTCGTCATTCACGACGAAATCGATCCAGTTCTCCCTGATGCTCTGACCAGCGCGATCCAGGTGCAGCGCCGCGAGTTGCGGCAGATCATACCAAGGCTGGTCGAGATACACGCGCACAAGCATGTTGTCCGCGAAGGAAGGAAACGCCTGCGCTCCAGCACTGAAGACAACGACGAACACAACCAGGAGAGCCGCGAACGTGCGAAAATGAGTCATGGATCCCTCCACTGCCGTACTTGCATGATTATCATCCCGATCCTCTTGAAAACGGCGCCACCAGCCTACGATAACGACAGGGCTGCCTTTTCCGAAACGAGCACCTTTCTGTTGTGCATTGACATCGGGGAATCAAGCGTACAGGTGACGCAAACCCGCACAGCCGATCGCCCTGATGGAAGCAGCGGAACGAGAAATGGCTGTCTCCGGATAGAAACCAGATACGATTCCTCTTTATGTGAGCCATGGGCCGGTGTCAAGCGGGTCGGGACAGATGTTCCGCGCCATCAACGGAACCGCCTTCACCCCTCAGCCCCACCCGCACCCTCTGTTCGATCACCATCGAGGGAGGTAGGCACGGGGAAACCGGTGTTCGACAGGTATCAGCACCGCCAGTGCATCGACAGGATGTTTCCTGGGTGATCCCTGGACTCCCGACTGATTCGACACAGAGAGGACTGTCCCGGCACCGATCGCTTCGTGATCCGCGCGGGTCAGGGAACCTCCAACACCTTGGGATAGCTCATCAGGTTACGGCAGCCGTCCGCGGTGATCACCACCGTGTCCTCCAGCCGCACCGCGCCGTCCTCGTGGTAGTAGAGCCCCGGTTCCACCGTCACCACGTGACCCGGCTGCAAGGTCACGCTGCCCCCGCCGATGGAGGGCGCCTCGTGGATCTCCAGACCGACACCATGCCCCGTGCCGTGGAAATATCCCTCGATCCGGCCGTTGGTGAGCCGGGTCTTGTACCCCCGCCGGCGATAGATCTCCAGCACCGCCTCGTGCGCCCTCTTGCCATCCGCGCCGGGCCCGAGTTCGCTCATGGACGCCTCCTGCGCCTCCAGCACAGCCTCGTACATGCGCTTCAACCGGTCGCTGGCGCGCCCCTT
>JAFGDC010000615.1 GCA_016932295.1 candidate division CSSED10-310 bacterium | reverse complement strand
CCAACCTGCTGCTCCTGGACGAACCCACCAATCACCTGGATATGGCGGGACGCGAGGTGCTGGAAGAAGCCTTGTGTCTGTTTCCAGGCGCGGTCATCCTGGTGTCCCATGATCGTTACCTGCTTGACAAGGTG
Organism: candidate division CSSED10-310 bacterium; assembly: GCA_016932295.1. The sequence goes on along the minus strand of JAFGDC010000615.1, from coordinate 3,403 downwards.
GTCAACAAGATCTGGTGGTTGACTGATCGCGGTATCCGGGAATACCCAGGGAATTATTCAGAGTATCGCGACCAGCGCCTGGTGGAGCAACAAGGGGAAACAGCGCCGGTGAATGAGGATGTCAGGGGCAGGGACCGCCGCCTTTCCAAGAAGGAAATGCGCCAGCAACGGGCTCAGGATCGCAGGTTGCACGGCCCCGGTTCCGTCAGGTTGGAGGCTGATATCGCCGAGTTGGAAAAACGGCTCCAGGAGATCCGCATGGAACTCTATGATGGGCGGCACGGCGCTGACTGGGAAACCATGGTGGCGCTGCAGGCGGAGGAGAAGGACCTGGCCCGGCGCATCGAGGGGCTGCTGGTGGAATGGGAAAAAGCGGTGGAGCGCGAGGAGCGCCTGGAAGAGGAGAACAACCGATGACAGTGCGGCGGCTCGCTGCGTGATTGTTGTATACAGCCTCGAGGAATGGAGCATGAAAGTCATAACGATCGTCTCGCTGGTGTCGGTCATGGCTGCAACCGCCTGCCTGCCCTGCAGGCGTGGTCCCGCCACGCCGCCGCCGGCGGACCTGATGGTTGATTTCACCGCCTGGATTACCGGTGCCTTCAGCAGTCATGCCCAGGCTCGGGACAACGAGGACTATTTCGATATCCTGCTGCGCATGGGCCGCATCTGGCCGGCGCGGGATGATGCCTTTTGGCTCTATGTGGAGCAGGCGGTCGCGCAGGTTGAATCGCGACCGTATCGCCAACGCATTTATCGGATCAGGCAGCTCGGCGCCGAGTATATCGAGGTGAGGATTTTTACTTTTCCCGATCCTCTCTCGTTCGTGGGGGAATGGCGCAAGGAGGAACCCTTCGCCGGTTTACTCCCCGAACTCCTGGAGGAACGTGAAGGCTGCACCGTGCTCCTGGTCAGGAAAGACGAAAGCACCTTTGCGGGCAGTACCGTAGACGGCATGTGCACAAGTGATCTGAATGATGCCGTCTATGCCACCACCGAGGTGATCCTGACCGCGGATCGCATGCTCTCATGGGACCGGGGTTATAATGCCGAGGGCAGCCAGGTCTGGGGACCGGAAGCCGGACCTTATATTTTCAATAAACTGGAGGATTGGGAACCCTGACGGCCGCCAATCCGGAACAACTGCCGCAAAGCACTCGGCGAACGGTGATGGCGCGGTGGTGAATGAGGATCGACATGAGTCTGACCCACAACGGTAACCTGGCCTACCTGGCGGGTGCCATCGAACATGCGCCCGATAAAGGCATCCCCTGGCGTCGCGAGTTGACCTCGTTTCTGGAGGACGAACTAGCCCACCGGGTTTTCGATCCTACCATCAATGAAATGGCACTGCTCGACGAGCGGGAAAGGATCGGGTTCCGCTCCTGGAAAAAGGCCGATTTGCCCCGTTTCCGGAAGACGGTGCGGAAGATTATCGACAATGATCTCAATATGCTGCATTCTTCCACCGATTACGTGATTTGTTACTGGGATCAGTTCACCTCGATGGGCGGCGGCACTCATGGTGAATTGACCTGCGCGTATCGCCTTGGTATCCCGGTGTTCATGGTCACACCGCTGACGATTGATGAAATCAGTGGGTGGATAGTGGCCTGCACCGATGAAATTTTTCCGGATTTTGGAGCACTCAAGGAGTATCTGAAGATCCGCTACCGGCACTCCTGATCGTGCCGGTGAGGACCACGATTTGATATCGGTGGCCGGTGATACCTTCTTCCGGCAGCCGGCGGTTTTTCACGCCCGTGTCCGAATGAATCGGTCTGGTGCCGCCTGGGTGAGAGCCGCGGTGCAGGGTCATGAAGCCGCGTCGCTTCAGCCATTGATCGTAGATATGATAGAATAGGATCAATACTACGGGGGGTGCATGAAAAAGACTGCGGCGGTGTCGATGGTGGTGTTGCTCACCGCATATACGGATGCCACGGCGCTGGTGCGCGGTTATTGTGTGGATATGGCGCGGCTGGATGCGTGGCGGGATGTGGCGGGCCGAACCGGATGCCGGTTGGAGATCGCTCCCGATGCTCGTGAGGCGATGTTCCTGGAAGATTCCCCCTGGCCGGAGCCGGGGTGGAGCCGGTCCATCCCCATCGACACAACACCTGCCTGGAGTTCATCCGAGGATTACGCCGTGGGTGGCCTGTGCTGGTGCGATGTTGACGGCGACGGTGACCTGGACCTGATTTCGGCACATTACGAGGGTGGGTACCCAGTGCGGCCGGAACAGACCAGGATCTGGTTCAATTCCGGGAGTACCCTGGAGAGTTCCGCCGGCTGGGTGGGAACGGATGCGCAGTGGTCCACCGACGTGACCGCCGGTGATATCGATGGCGATGGTGATTTCGATCTGGCGGTGGCCGATTGGGGAACCAATGTGATCCATGGCCATAATGGCGTGACGTTGGAAACCGCTCCCTCATGGGTGAGCAGTGAAGGGTTGTTTTCACTCTCCGCGGTGCTGGGTGATGTATCCGGGGCGGCAGCGCCGGTTTACCTCGAGCTGTTCATCGCCAATCAGGCGGTGTACCCGGATCCCGGTCAACCCAATCATCTGTATGACAATTCCGCCGGTATCCCGGTCCCGAGCGCGTCCTGGACCTCAGGCGATATCGCCCAGAACATGGCGGCTGCCCTGGGTGATTATGATGAGGATGGTGTGTCCGGCGTCTTGGTGCCCTGGACCGGTGATGGAGTGCGCCGGTGTTTTTCGACTGGCGCGTTGCTGCCCATCCATTCTGTCGTGTCTGTCAGTGTTGATTCCTCGCCCGTTCAGAACTTTTCCGTACAGTATAGTGGTGGTTGGCTGTTGCTGCGGCAGCCGCCCGCGGCCGGCGCCGTCATCTTGATGGCATGTGAGCGGTCCACCGACCTGGATGCCGCCGTCGCGGTGGATCACGGCAACGCCAAGGTCTATAACGATCTGGGCGAGACCTATGAGGGCACGCCTTCCTTTGTGGTCAGCGGCACCGGTGACCGGCGGGAAAAGGGTGTGGCATGGGTGGATGTAGATGGTGATGGTGACCTGGACCTGTTCGTGGGCGGTCGTGATGTCCCGATGCACTTGTACGAGAATGTCGCTGGGGTGCTCAGCACAACGGCATCCTGGAGTTCCGACGATACCGGACCGGATCTCTCCGACCTGGACTGGATCGATGTGGATGGTGACGGTGACCTTGACCTGGCAACGTCGAACACGACAAAGGCGCCCGTGTTCAGGATTTACGAGAACCTCGATGGAACCCTGGAAACCACGCCATCCTGGGGCTTGCCCTGGTCCGGCTCCATGGCTAATGCCGTGGCATGGGGCGACATGAATAACGACGGTTGGCCGGATCTTGCCGTGGCCTATGCCGGCGCGCCCATCCAGGTGTATCTCAACACCAGT
>JAFGDC010000069.1 GCA_016932295.1 candidate division CSSED10-310 bacterium | reverse complement strand
GCGTGGCGGTGGGGGATCGGGTCGGGCTCCTGGTGGGTGTTCGAGTAGGAGTTTTGGTTGGTGATCCGGTGGGTGTTCCGGTTGGTGTGGGAGTGGCCGTCGGGTAGATCCCCAGGTAAGGATTGTACGTGTAAGCAAGCGAAAACGGCGCCGGAACGTCGAGATGATAGTCGATGGTGTAGGCGCAGTCGATCAGGATGTCGCCGGAATAGACCGTGCCGTCATCGGGATCGTCCCAGTTCCATGGCGGCTTGGCGGAATCGTCGCTGTAATCGTCGCCGTCAAAAGCGCCGCCGATGTTTCCGGCGATGCTGTACCGAGCGCCTTCGAAGGTGAATGAACTGCCGTAGGTGCTGCCGTTCCCGATGTTGTAACGCCTCGTCCACAAGTCGGAAACCATGTCCAGCAACTCGTACCCGACGTCCCGGTCATTGCCGCTGCTGGGCTGCTCCGCTGCTCCCGTATAGCGGTAGATGACGCCATCGCCGCCGGGGAAATCCGAACCGTCCCAGCGAAACACGCCGTGCCCGCGGCATTCGACGAAGACCACCGGGTGATCGCCTTCGAAGTAGACTCCGCCATCGATGTTCTCATGCCCGTCACCGACCCGCGAATCACTGCTGTACTGGTAGAGCTGATTGTGCGCCTCGGTTTCCATCAGTAGAAACTGGCCGTACGTGGAGCCCGTTTTTTCGATCACCACCAGGACGCCTTCCATGTCGTTCTCGTGACAGATGAGAATGGCGCAGATGTTTTCCCAATCTCTGGGGTGAAAGTCGGCGTACATGATGAACCAGTGGGTGCCGGTTTCGATGATGCTGTAATAGATATGGGCATTGAGCAGGTAGCTGTCGAGATGATCCCAGTTGTTGTTGCCGACCCAGTCGCCGTCGTAATTGAAGGAGGTGATATAGTCGGCGCGATAGTTAGTGTCGTCCGTATCCTGGCGCCATACCGGCGCCCAATGGGCCGCCAGTTGGTAATTGGTCACCGCCCCGCAGGTGGCCGCACCACCGGAAAGAATGAGCACGGCCATCACCGGAATCAGGACATTCTTCACTGAGCCTCCATTGAATGAGATACCCATTAGTTAGCATGTTACGGCAGAAAACTCCAGGTTCAACCCATCCGGCGCGCCGCCCCCGGGAACCCCGGCGGTCCTTCTCCCGACCGGTGGCAGGTAGCGGCGTTCGATGCTTTTCCGGTACCGTTCCCGCGCTTCCCGGCACATCCGTGCAGGAGTCCCCGCGGTGACCAGGCCATATCGCCCCAAATTGTGAGCTTGCGCTCCCGCAGGGGGAGTTGGTACGATGAGATGATGAAATTCCGAAAATAAAAGCAAGAGCGCGCGTGAGATACCGCGGGCTTATCTTCATCCAACCATGCGTTGCCGGCGGCGGTGCCCGTTCACCCTGGCGTTGGGGGAAACAAACAGCGAGATGAAAAGAATATGCTTCGCCGTTTCGGCCGTCGTGCTGTCAGTGGCGCTGATCGAACTGACCAGTTTCGCGGTCCTTTCGTATCGGTTGGGCCGGTGGTGCACGATGTCGGGTTTTCAGGATCTCGCCGAAGCGGTGCGTGACGATGTCCCCGCCTGGCAGCCAGCGGCGGTGGAGGAGAAGGAGGATCATCCCTGGTGGTATGCGAGCGAGGTGGTGCATCCATACCTGGGATACGTGTTGGATCGGGACAGGAATCGCACCACCAGCCTGCTGCAGCCGCTCAAGCCGCGGCCGGGATCCCCTCCGGTCCGGAAATCGTCAGGGGATTCGGACACTGTTTCACGCGACTTCACCAACTTCGGTTTTTTCCAGGAACCGGGAACGCCTTTGTTCAATCAGCCTTCTTCCGATCTGGTGGTGATTGGCATCTTCGGTGGCTCTGTGGCGGAGTTGTTTTATGTCAGGGGGCGGAAGTATCTGAATGAGTGTCTCGCCGTATCGGAACCGTTCAGGGATAAAAATCTTCTGATGCTGCCGTTTGCTCTGGGCGGGTATAAACAGCCGCAGCATTTAATGGCACTTTCCTACCTGCTGGTCATCGGCGTGCATCTGGATGTGGTGCTGCTGGTGGATGGTTTCAACGAACTGGGTCAGGTGATGACGGAGAACAGGCGGTTCGGCGTGTACCCGACGTATCCAAGGGCATGGTACAACAGATCGGCGGCGGTGACGGACCAATCCCGCATCCTGGCGGGAGGGCGGCTGGCCGTGTTGCAGGACCTGCGCCGCGAATGGGTGCGATGGTCCCTACGCGCCCCCTGGCGCTGGAGTTGCACCATGCATCTGGTATGGCACCTTATCGACGCGGGGCTGACCCGGAGAGTCGCGGCCGCGGTCGCTGAATGCCAGCAACCAGACAGAATGGCGGCGGAATATGTGAGAACAGGTCCCTGGTACGATTATTCCGATACCGAACAGGTCTATACCGATCTGGCCGCGCACTGGCAACGGGCGTCGAAGCTGATGCACGGCATCTGCGCCCGGTATGGCATCGAGTATTATCATTTTCTGCAGCCCAATCAATATGTTCCGGACGGGAAACCCTTGACGGCGGTTGAACGGCGTATGGCCTACAATGCTGAATCGGAGCTGACGGCCATCATCCCGCAGGGCTATCCGTATCTGCGCCGGGCCGGTGAGGAGTTGGTGAAGGACGGTGTACACTTCACCGATCTGAGCATGGTCTTCAGCGGTTGCCAGGAAGCGTTGTACATCGATTCCTGCTGCCATTTCAACGATCGAGGCAATGAACTCATGGCGCGGGCGGTGGCCGCGGCCATGCTCGGGCCGCGGCCAGCGCCTGAGTAGATATGGTACAACCGAAAGGGGGGCATGACGCCCCCCTTCATAGAATGCGACTGAATGGCGGTTACTTGTTCAGGAAGTTCGGCCGCCGTTTCTCCAGGAACGCGCTGACGCCTTCCTTGGCATCGTGGGTTTCACAGATCTCACCAAACTTTTTCGCCTCGATCTTCAACCCTCCGAGTATGGTGGTGTCCAGGCCTTCGTTCACCGCCTCGATGGCCTTCTGGATACAGACACCGCCCTTGGCGGCGATCTTCTTGCCCAATCCCTTTGCGAATTTGAGTACGTCCGAGGACGGTACCACCATGTTGACCAGGCCGATATGTTCCGCGGTTTTGGCGCTGATGTGATCGCCGGTGAGGATCATCTCCAGCGCCCGCGCCTTGCCTACCAGTCTCGCCAGTCGCTGTGTGCCGCCGAATCCGGGGATGAGGCCCAGGTTGACTTCCGGTTGGCCCAGCTTGG
>JAFGDC010000614.1 GCA_016932295.1 candidate division CSSED10-310 bacterium | reverse complement strand
GCGATTGCGGCGGCAGTCCTGGGCACCCTGGCTGCGTCGTTCCTTCTCGGAGCGCCCGTCGCCGCCATCGTGACCTTCGGCGCCATGCTGCTGTTTTGCTCCCCCGGCCTGCTTTTCATCACCCTGCTGCCAGCTTCGGAAGATGCGCTGTTCATCAGGATCGGTGCCGGATTCTTCCTGGGATACCTCTTCTCCACCGCAACCGGTATCGCCATTCGGATGGTGCTTCCCTCGTCCGTGCCGGTGCTGCTCCTTCCGACCATTGCCTCCATCATCCTCGCGATCCTCATGCGAAAGAGGAACCGCCGCGCTCCCGGACGCAATCGATCCAGGCGGCTGTCATGGGTGGAAACCGCCGGTATTCTGTTCACCATCAGCCTGATCACAATGATGACCATCAGTCCGCTTCTCCGGGTCGGTCACCGGTTTGCGGAGGGAGAGGCGTTTCGTGCGTATTTCAACGTCGATTACCTGAAGCATGTGGCTGTTACCGCGCACCTTAAACACGGCGTGCTGCCCCCATCCAACCCATACCTGTATAACGGCACCGAATCTTTCCACTATTACTGGTTCTACTACTTGTTCCCCGCCGCGGTCGGGGTAGTCCCGGCGCCCGGGGGATCGACCCTTGACATATTCCGCTGTCTCAACCTATGGACTAACCTGGCATTTCTGCTGTTGGCCATCGGAGTTCTGCATCGACTTACCCGCTCCATGGCCGCGGCGTTGTTCGCCGTCACCTGCGGTACCGTGGCATCGAGTTACGAGGGCATCTACCTGCTGTGGCGGATCTTCCGGCAGGGTAAACCGCTGCGCATGGGAGTCGCCGAGTACAACGTCGATGCCGCCACCCGCTGGTTCATCGGACATCCGCAGATTGACGGCCTGTACCGGACATTCATCTATACGCCGCAACACTTGTTCGCGCTTGGTCTCCTGGTGCTGGTAATGCTGTATATGGGCAGGCCTCGCCACGGCACCCGTCCCGGCATTGCCGGTTCATTGGGGGCCGGCTTGTTGACCGGTGCAATCTTCGGTTTCAGCAGCTTCATCGGCCTGGCGGCTCAGCTATGGCTCTGGAGCATCTGCGCCCTGCATGCGTACCAACACCGCCGGATCATCATGCCCGCACTTCCCGTGCTGGCCTCCGCGGCGCCCTTTCTCCTCCACTGGCGGCTCGGGATCCTGTTCAGCCGACCAGGGGCGGTGTTCCTGCAACCCCAGTGGGATGCGCTGCACCGCCTGCCATTGTTCCTGCTGCTTAATTTCGGACCACTTCTCATCTTGGCTCCCTTCGGATTGTACGCCGCCGTGCGCCGCCGATCACCGGCGCTGCAGCCGGTCATTGTGCTGCTGTTCATCAGTTTTGTGATGGTCTTCTTCGTTCAAGTGAAAGGCTTCCCATCGGACATGGGCTTGAAACTGGGACTGTTGATCGTGCTCGGATTCACTGTGCTGACCGCTGAATCCTGGACGACTCTTACCCGGCGCAGGCTCTATCTGTCATGGCTGGTTGTCATGATGATCGCCGCGATGCCGACCACCATCATGGATGCATGGAATTCCGGCGATGTGCACAATCCGGATTTCACCACCATCGTTTCACAGGCCGACCTTGCCGCCTGCGCCTGGATCAGGAACAACCTGCCAGCCACCGCACTCGTTCAGTCCGAGCCTTATGAACGAGGCGCCGCCTATTCTCTGATTCCCACGTTCGCGGAACATCCCGCCTGTCTGGGAGACCGGATGCACTCACGTATCTTCCTTGGTGACGAAGGACGGGCGGATGAACTCGAAGCGAGGATCCTCGACCTCTTCCTGGAGCGTGATCCATCCACGCTGCCACGCCGGATGGCGGCGCTTGAGCTGCGACACCTGCTTGCCGGTGCCACCGAACGGAAACGTTTCAGGGGGTGCCGGGAAGTATTGAGCCAGTTGTCCCGCACCTATCTTGGAAGTGATGTCCTGGTCACCGATGACAGGCTGCCGGTAACGCTTGCCTGGCTAGATCCACCATCGGTGACCGAAGCGAATCCGTTCGGATTCGCATCAACGCTGTTGATTACCGGCATCGACACCATCGACAACCATTTCCGTCTCATGGTGCGGGTCATGCCCCTCGCGGTCGATGCGCCCCAAGCTGTCACCATCCGTGATGAAATCATCGAGGTACGGGCCGGCCAACATCTGGAACTTTCCACCGGCGCTCTCTGGGGAGAATTACCCCCCGCCGAGGCGTTCCAACTCCAGGCGTTGTTGTACCACGTGGCGGATCAAATCGATCTCGGACTCGATGGCAAGGCATCCCCCGGCAGGCTGCATGAAAACTGCCATACCACCGGGAGAATGGCTATAATCGACGGAGTGACACACGTCCGCGCGGCCATCACCGATCCTCCCGGAGTGCTCCTTGGCGGACGGCTCGGTTTTTTTCCGCCCGGTCATGTATCTGTCAGTGTACGAAATATCGTACAGGGAACGGAATCCCCCGAATGGCGGCTCAAGCTCTATCAAGGCAGCGATCCGAAGGCATGCACTATGGCGAATGGTGACTTCACCGGTCATGCCGGCACTGTATCCTATACGCTTGTACAGCCGCGATTGGTAAGTATTGAGCTGGAGTATTCAGGAGGCGGCATGACGGTGGGAGAGCTGTCGTTCCGATGGCATGCGGCGCAGGCATATGACCTGCCTCTGGCGAATGTGACGACGAGAATAGAACACCAGGAACATGGAAAAACCTCCACTGCACTGTAGGTGGTACTCCACAGTTAGCTCAAGTTTAACCTATTGACATGTCTTCACTTCTTATTTATTTATTGAGTAAAGGTAGCGCACGATGCAGGAATGGACGTTATATCAAAGGAGGAATCGATGACAAGAAGTTTCAAGAACCGAATGACATTGACATGGATGGTTGTGGTGACGCTGGTGGCGGCTGGAGCCGCCATGGCCGGTGCCATCGACTGCACGGTATCCGACCGGTTTGTGGTGGATAAGACAAGTGACAGCGGTATCTTCGATATCGCGCGACCGGAGGACCAGGCGTATCCGGAAGGCACCGGTGGGCCGGATGCGTATGGCTACATATATGTCGACAGCGAGGAACCGACCGGTTGTTCATTCGCTTACATCGACATCAGTGCCACAGGCACCAACACGGGAATCGAAGGCGACGATTCCAGCGCCACGATTCCGATCGGCTTTGATTTCATTTTCTACGGGAGCACGTACTCTCAGGTAATGGTCAGTTCCAACGGTTACCTGACCTTCGGCACTGCCGGCGCGCTGTTCACCAATGAATGCATTCCCGACGCCGATGATCCCAACCTCTACATCGCGCCGTTCTGGGATGATCAGTCCTGCTATGGGGCGGATGGTGAAGCTATTTACTACGAGACGTTCGGCACGGCACCGGACCGTTACCTCGTGGTGCAGTTCATGATCAGGGATCTAAGCGCCAGCACTTCCGATCCGGTGTATGATTATGAAGCGATTCTGTACGAGAACGGCACTATCAAGTTCCAGTACAATTCGATGAGCGTCTGGACAACCGGCGACGGCAGCGAGGCGACGGTGGGAATCGAGTATGACGGCAGCCTCGGACTCGAGTATCTGTGCAACGGCGTACCGGCGGACAACAGCACTTTCGACGGTCTGGCCGTATGCATCGGCGTAGCCGAGAACGTGTTCGTCACCTCCAGTGAAGCGGGCGGCGGACCAGGCACAACGGTGATCCACACGATTACCATAAGCAATAGGACCGGCCAGTCCGACACCTTCGATCTGGCCGTTACGGCCTCGGTCTGGAACACGACGATTTATGTCAACGGCAGCCCGGCGAGCCAGATCGGCCCCATCGCCAACGATGACGACGACACCTTCGAGGTGCGGGTGCAGATTCCGGTCAGCGCGAACATCGGCGATCAGGATGTGGCGACATTTACTGCTGTGTCCCAGGCCAATCCCGGCACGTACTACACGGAAGGAACGGCCACCACCACCGCGGCAGTGTTCGAAAACGTGTGGGAAGGCATCACCGCCTGTGCCACCGGCCGCTCCCGTCCCACCCTGAGCGCCGTCGGTGACTATGTCTACCTGATCGGCGGGGAGGATGCCTCGAAAGGTTACAGTGCCAGCGTCGAGAAGTATGATCCCATGGTAAATACCTGGACCACCCTGGGCGCCATGAAGCCGACCGCTGGAAGCAACCTCTGTTCGGATACGATCGGCACGGATATCTATGTCCCCGGTGGGTACAACGGCGCCGCCTACGCCTCCCTTGAGGTGCTCCACACCGACACCGATACATGGGAAACCATCAGTACCGACCCGATGCCTGCCGGCCGGTTGGGCGCGGCATGCGCAGTCGCGAACGGCAAACTCTACGTGTTCGGCGGCTCGGACGGCAACAACTACATGACCACCTGTTATGAGTACGATCCCGCTGCGGCGGCAGGCACCCGCTGGACCACGAAGGCCAGCATGAGTGTAGGGCGAGCCTACCTGGGCGGCGCTTCACTGGACGGCAAGATCTATGCCATCGGCGGACTGCTGACCGGATCGATTGAATCCAATGCGGTTGAAGAATTCGATCCCCAGACCAATACCTGGACCACCAAGACCAACCTGCCCGCCGCCCGAGGTGGATGCAATGCCGTAAGCGGTCTCAACCTGGGTTATGCCGAGGACGACTTCATCATCATCGGTGGGGGTGGCTGGTCATCCTACCAATCCACATGCTGGGCGTATAATCCGGTAACCGACGCATATCTCGAATATCCTTCGATGATCACCGGTCGCCGTACCTTTGGTTTCGCCCGTTCCACCGATCGGATTTACTCCGTGGCCGGATGGGCTGGTACATACATGACAGCCGCCGAGAAAATCGACTGTCACCTTATGGGACCGGTACCAACAGCAACCCCTGTGCCGCCCACCGATACACCTGTGCCGCCCACCGATACACCGGTACCGCCCACCGATACACCGATTCCCGTGACCATGACCCCAACCCCGGCACCGGCCACCGGCGTCGAACTCGAAATGCCCGGTGACATGTTCCACATGGGAGACGAAGTCTACCTGAAAGCCTATATCACGAGCGGCGAACCAGAGGTCATGACAAATGTACCCTTCGTCTGTGTCCTCGACATCAATGTAGGCGTGTACTGGTTCTATCCCGGCTGGCAGGAGTATCCCCCGACATTTGATTATGAAACCATCACCCTGACACCCGGCATGGAAGAAAAGATGCTGATCGACGTATTCTATTGGCCCGATACCGGTGACCAGACGTTCACCGGCGCCACCTTCCTCAGCGCCATGCTGAACGAAGACCTTACCGAACTCTTCGGCGCATTGGGACAGGTGAGTTTCGGCTGGGGACCGATGTAACCTGCTTTTCACCTGATAACGGGGGGCCGGTTCGCCGGCCCCTTTTTATTGGACAACCATCCTCGCCAACGGAAAGTAATAATATGACGGCTGCCGGGCTGCCATCGACGGATTCCGGCGGCAGCCGCGTTTCTCCCACCCACACCTGTCGCCCGAAACGTCTGCGCCCAAACCAAAAAACAAGTGGTACCGACGGGCGGTCACGGCCAGACGGTATCCCGCACCATTCCCTGGCACGCCACCTGATCGAAGTGTCGGTTCGATGCTCGAATTTCTGAATCCCCTCACGTTGCAGAGCTTTCCCGGATGTAATACCATCAGCGTCCTGGAGGATTCCGATGATCGTCGCCGAACGTAAACCATTCGAAGAAATACTGGAGCTTACCAGGGGATACTCACGGCTGCTGCTGGTCGGTTGTGGCGAATGTGTCACCGTCTGCTGTGCCGGCGGCGAACGAGAAGTCGCCGCACTGGCCGCCGGACTCAAAACCCGGGCACGTCTCGAAAACCGCACACTGACAATCATCGAACACACCGTGAAGAGGCAGTGCGACAGAGAATTCCTCGAACCCCTGGACGAACTCGTCGAGGATATCGATATGGTGCTGTCCCTGGCGTGTGGCGCCGGCGTGCAGCTGCTTGCCGAGCAGTTCTTCCCCCTGCCCGTTAAACCCGCCTTGAACACGCAATTCATGGGCATCACCGTGGAACCCGGCCAGTGGAGCGAGCGGTGCGCAGGCTGCGGTGACTGCCGCCTCCATCTCTTCGCAGGCATCTGCCCGATCACGCGCTGCTCCAAGGGGTTGCTCAATGGTCCGTGCGGCGGTTCCATGGACGGACATTGCGAAGTGGATCCCGACATCCAGTGCGCCTGGCAGCTCATCCATGATCGACTCGCCGCCGCCGGGTTGCTGGAATCCTGCATTGAAATCACACCGCCCAACGACTGGTCAACCAGCCGGGCGGGTGGTCCACGCCGGGTGATCAGGGAGGATCTCCAACGTTGACGGGTCAATCGCGACTGGAACGGATATTGCGCGGGGGAGACTTTGCCGTGACGGGGGAACTCGGTCCGCCCCGCAGTTCCGATGGAGAGATGGTTCGCGCCAAGGCGAGAATACTCACAGGCGCGGTCGATGCGGCGAATATCACCGACAACCAGACCGCCATGGTGCGGTTGTCCAGCATCGCCTCGGGTGTTCTTGCGTTGCACGAAGGACTCGAACCGGTAATCCAGATGACCTGCCGCGACCGCAACCGCCTTGCCCTGCAATCCGATGCGCTCGGCGCCGCCGCCCTCGGTATTCGCAATATCCTCTGCCTCACCGGCGATCATCAGAAATTCGGCGATCATCCCCAAGCCCGAGGGGTTTTTGATATCGATTCAGTGCAGCTCGTTCGAATGCTCGCTCAGATGCGGGATGAAGGCAGATTCCAAAGCGGCAAACGCCTGATGAACGCACCAAAACAGCCGGCCGAGCCACCCGGCTTCTTCATCGGCGCGGCTGCAAATCCCTTCGGTGATCCGGAATCCGTGCGGCCGTTGCGAGCCGCCAAGAAAGCCGCTGCCGGTGCCGATTTCATCCAGACACAACCAATTTTCCACATGGCTCGTTTCCGCGCCTGGCTGGATGGCATCACCAGACTGGGAGTGCCGGAAAAGACCTTCATCCTCGCCGGCGTCATGCCTGTT
>JAFGDC010000613.1 GCA_016932295.1 candidate division CSSED10-310 bacterium | reverse complement strand
CGAGGATTTCGACCTGTGGTGGCTGCATCTCTGGCGTGATCGCGTACCCCTGTCCTTCATCGCCGTGCTGTTGGGCACCCAGGCGATGCTCCTCGTCGCCGGCGGATTTCTATGCCGCCGAGCCGTGCATCTCGCCGCACTGCAATGAATCACGGCAGTCGCTCCGGCCGGTTCCACCTGGTGTTGCCCGTTGCGCTCGGTGCGGCGCATCTCGCCGCCGTCCTTCATTTCGTCATCACCCCTGCCCAGGTGGTTTCGACCGATCCACCACTGAGCTACGATTATTCCCTTCATTTTCAACAGGTGCATGCCGTGACGGCGTTCCTGTCCCACGGTCGATGGCATGGATACGATCCTTTCTTCATGGGGGGGTATCACAAGGCCAACCTGTTCAATGTGGATGCCAAGGCCTGGGCGCTGTTCACCCATCTTGCCGGCCCTTGTCTCCCGAAGCCGGTGGCATTCAAGTTGTTCATCCCCGTTCTTCTTTTCTGGATACCCATGCTTGCGTACGGCGCCTGCCGGATCATTCGCCTGACGCCTTGGTCCAGCCTCATTGCCGCGGCGTTCAGTGTCGCCTATTTCTGGATCGGCGAGCCGTTTATACTGACCAGGTGGGGACTGCTGTCCTACGTCTGGCTTGCCGCCGCCGCCCCTCTGCTCGGCTCGGCCATGCTTGCCAGCGCCTCCGGCCGCCGCGCCACTCTGGGAACGGGCTTGTTTGCCGCCTGGTGCTTCCTGCTGCATGCCCTGGCGCCGATCATCATGCTTCCGTCCGCCGCCGCCCTGCTGTGTGTCCATCGGCCGCGGCGCGTCATGGCGGCGCGCCTCGTCCTGATCGCACTCCTGGCCTTGACGCTCAACCTTCCATGGGTCGCGCCGTTCCTTGCCAACTTCGCGCGTCTGACCTCGAGTGCGCATGCCTTCACCCTGCAGAACCATGATCCCCTTCTGTGTATCAGCTATTTCCTGCATCCGGGGACGGTCTGGCTGCTATTGCCTTGCGCCCTGGCCGTTCTCGGAGTTTTAGAGCTGACGGGACGGGATCAGCGGCGCCCGGCGGTGGTGCTGGCGGCCGGGCCGTTGTGCTTCCTGCTGCTCGCGTTCTTCGGCTCGTTCTGGAGTGTCACGGCGCGGCTCCAACCCATGCGATTTCTGGCCGCCGCGTTCTGGGGAACAGCGCCGCTGTTGGCCCTGGGTGTGGAGCGTCTCGACCGCGGACTCCCGCGGCACGGGGTATTCCGTGCCGGCGCTGTCGCCGCGGCGATAATGACGGCAGGAGTGGCCATCCTGACCGCCGCGCCGCCTTCATCCGATACCACGCTCGATCCGTCCGGTGCCTGCATTTCCACCACCCTGCCCCACCACCTCCAGGCACTTGTCCAGTGGATAGAATCATCGACAACCCCCGCCGCCAGGCTGTTGATGGAGGATTCCGGTACCTTGAGCGGTCATCGCTATAACGGCGTGTACCTGCCCGGTCTGATTCCTTATTTCACCGGACGTTCCCTGATAGGCGGACCCTGGCCGTACATGTTCATTGCCGAGCATGTCACCGACTTCCACGAGGGGCTCCTGTTCAATGCACCGATTGAAGGGTACACGAAAGGGCAATTCAGCATGGTCGCGGAGCTGTACAACCTGGGTTGGGCTGTGTGCTGGTCGGAATCGGCCACGAGGTATTTTGATTCCTTCGGCGACTGGATAACCCCGGTGGCATCCTTCGGACGGTTCCGCGCATATCGGTTTCTCCGCGGGTATTCCTTCATCATCAACGGCAGCGGTGACGTGCAGTTCGAGTTCGATCGGATCACGGTCCGGAACGCCGCCACACAGGAGTCCGGCCTGCTGGTTTCATTGCATCATGCGCCTGGTTTGTACAGCAGCAGCGGAGAGTTGTCAGCGGTGACGGTTCCCGGTGTGCCGCGGTCGTTTACACTGGTGAGGGGCGCGGAACCACGCTTCACGATCAGGTTCGGCCGGCCGGAGTCTCACCGGATGGCAGCGGGGAACCGTTGAACACCGGCATCACTGATGACGCGTGAAGGGCTGTCCTTGACGCTCCCGGAGCGCCTCACTACAGTGATCACGGGCTGAAACGGAGGGCACATGGACAGTCGACAGCACCGGTGGACACGGTTCGCCGGATGGGGGGCGCTGCTCATTCTTGGTGTGCTCCATCTGTTGCCACTGGCGATGGACTGGCTGGTGCGGTTCGAACCGGTGTACGCCTGGCGCAAGGGTCCATTTTGTTTCGAGAAGCCGCTGTACCCGCCGGATGGAACGGAACGGGCGGTGGCCTGGGCGCTGGTGCTGTGCATCGATATGCTGGCGATTGCCGTGCTGCTGGCGGCGAGACACCGGCGTACGCGGCATCGAAAGCCTTTGCCCGGCGGCGCCGTCATCCTCATCCAACTGCTTGTGATGATTTCGTTCCTGGCGTTGATGGAGGGCGTCACGCGATGGTACGTGCGGGGACACCTGCAGATGCCGTTCCGGCCGCATCCGTTGTATTTCTGGCACCTGCAGCCGGATTTGCGGGACTATCGCAATCCGGTCGATGACTATTCCATCACCACCAATCGGTACGGTCTGCGGGGACCGGACATCACCATCGCCAAGCCGGTGCATGTGTACCGCATCCTCACTATCGGTGATTCCGCCACCTTCGGTCATGGGATCGAGGCCGCCGAAACATTTCAATGCAGGCTTGAAGAGCTGCTGCGCCGCCGATATCCGGAGCGCGGCGTCGAGGTGATCAACGGCGCATGTCCAGGATGGACAACGTACCAGGGCGTTCGATTCTATGAGCATTTCGGCCGGCGGTTACGGCCTGATGCGGTGGTGGTCGCATTCAACAACGATCCCACCGAAGACCTCTGCGAGGAGAAGAGTCGCGCCCAACGGAGTTCACTGGTGGAACGGCTCCAGGTCGGTCTGTATCGGTCGGAGTTTTTTCTCTTGCTCACCAAGGTTGTGGCCAGGAGCCGCCCGGTGTTGTCCAGCCGGATGGATGACGCGGCGCTGCAAGATCTCCTGGCGCAGCCGCTCACGCCGCGGGTGTCATCAGCGGATCATCGCGCCAACCTGGAGCGGTTCGCGCGGCTGGCCGCGACGGACGGCGCTGCCCTGGTGCTGGTGAATACTCCGTTGAATCGGGATGTTATCCGGCATATTCCGGCTCACTTCCTCCAT
>JAFGDC010000612.1 GCA_016932295.1 candidate division CSSED10-310 bacterium | reverse complement strand
GGCGGGAGCGGTCGCAATGCCGATATCGAAGGCTGAGCCAGCCGGCGGTTTCACCACCCTCGAACTCATCGCCGTAATCGTGGTCATGGGGCTCCTTCTCTCTCTTGTCGTCATCCCGATCGGTGACCGGTCGGAGTTGAAAGCCAAGGCCGCCTGCCGGCAAATCGGAGCCATGATCCGGGCGGTGCGGCGCGAGGCTGCGCTGGCACGGAAATCCCGCTGGATCATGGTGGACATCGACCATGACAGTATTTCCAGCCGCCGCGCGATGGAAACGGCTGACGATGCATCGGTAACCGTGCGGATCCCCCAGGTGCTCGACCTGGTGGAAGTCATGACTCTCCGGACCACCCACAACAGCGGCCTCGTCCCCATGGAGATCAACCGTTACGGAATCATGGAGAGCAGTGAACTGGAGCTGAGGGACAGAGCCGGCAGGCGTTTCACCATCCTCATCCCCGCCTTCAGCCCTGATCTGGAGCTGAAGATCCGCCCGCCGGAGAATACTCCATGATGCCCCTTCTCCATTCCAATCAGAGTATGATCCGGAAACGCCGATTCCAGTCCGCCGCTGGCATGACCCTTCTCGAGGTCATGATTGCGCTCTGCATCATGAGCATTCTCATGCTCACCTGTTATTCCGCCATGCATGGCGCGTTGCGTGCCGCGGCACGGGCTCGGGATGCGCACAGGGCGTTATCATTCGCTCTTGGGGCGTTCGCCGATGCCGAGTTGAAAGACCCGGCTCCTGGATTGCGGGAGGGCGTCATCGACGGCCCCGGCGGACCCCTCAACTGGAGTTGTACGACTGAATCGGACCATGCCTCCGGCCTGGTGAAAATGGGAATACTCATCGTTCGGGCGGATGCACCAGAGGATGTGGTATTCTCGGCGGAAAAACTGATCGCGCGGGCGAGTGAACGTTGATCATGAAATCCCGCGATGACAGCGCTGGCGTTGGAATGGCGGCGGTTTGCCGGGTTTCCGGCAGCCCGGTGTTGACACGCGGTGCCACCCTGTTGGAGGTCATGCTCGCACTGACAGTACTGGCACTCATCGGCGTCATGCTGTACGCCGGAATAGAACAGACTCTCGGCATCTCGACGCAACTCGATAGCGAGCTGGAAACCCTGGCGGTCACGGAAGTCATGCTGGATCGCATGAGCGATGAACTGCACGCCGCGTTCCTCCGTCCGGGAAGCCGCTGGACAGTTTTTTCCGGCCAGCGTCTGGAGACCGGCTGCGTGGTAACATTTTCCACCCTGATCGGGGGATTGCACCAGCCTCCGACTGCTATCCGGTACCGTTATCAGCATACGGCGGCGGGTGAGGGAGTGCTGTACTGGTCTGTTTCCGAGAATCCCTTCCTGCCGCCTCCGGAGGGGATGGTTTGGCGCACCGGCATCGAACGGATGGAAATGTCGTATTTATACAAGAACCAATGGTTTGAAGAATGGAACTCGGAAACCGGTTCAGTGCTTCCAGAGGCAGTGCGGGTTCGGATCGACGGCGCTGATGGCAGCGCAGCCGAGCGCATCATCATCATCCCCTGCGGCGGAGACCGGTGATGAAAGCCCGTGGGGAAAGGGGTCAGAGGGGAGCGGCGCTGATCGTGACAATTCTGCTGCTGGGCCTCATCACCTTTCTCACGGCGCATATGTTGTACATGTCCCGCCAGGCGATCTCATTAGCGGAGAGCCGTGTTCTCGGCGTCCGCCTGCGCATTGCCGCGGATTCCGCACAGAGCGCAATGATCAGGCTGTTGATCGATGATGACGACAGGCTCGATCACCTGGGGGAAGCCTGGGCTGAGAAGCGCACGTACCCCAACGGTGGGACCGTGTTGGAAGTTACGGTGACGGACCTGAACGCCCTGTTCGACCCCAACGCGCTCCTGCTGCCGGATGGTTCGATCAGTTCCACGCGCCTGGCGCAGTTGGAACGGCTGCTGCGCTTGAATGGATGCGGAACCGTCAACCTGGAGGGATTGCTGGACTGGCTCGATACCGACGATTCACCGCGAAGCCGCGGTGCTGAGAGCGGCTACCACGCGACCGGCGGATTCGGTGCCAAGAACGCCGCCCTGGACACTTTGGGAGAATTGATGTTAGTGCGTGACGGCAGGACCATTCTGGACTGCTCCGTGGATCTGCTGACGGTGTTCTCTGACCGACTGATAAACATCAATACTGCCGGGGAAACGGTCCTGATGAGTCTCGATGATGATTTCAGCGCAGGCCTGGCTCACGCGGTGATGCAATATAGGGAGAGGACTCCATTTCATGATATAGTCGATCTTCTCGAGGTACCGGGCATGACAGCGGATGTGTACGGGAAAATTTCCCGCGCGGTGACGGTGCGTTCCCACTATTTCGCGGTGGAGATCCACCTGCGGCATGGTGACCTGGTCATGGAACGGCGGCTGGTGCTGCGCCGGCGACTCGAAGGTGTTCACATTCTCAGTTGGGAACAGTGGGAGCGATGAGGTGAAACGCGGCGGACATGTGATTGGAATGGACTGGCGTGAGGGCAGTATCGCCGCGGTAGTGCTGGAAAGGAACCAGAGTGCGTCGCGAGTCCTCCGTCATGGCATCTGGATCGATCAGACGGCAGCGCTGGCTGAGGTGGAACGCTGGATTGCCCGGTTCACCGCCACGGTCCGCATCAACCTCGGCGTCACATGGGTTCTGACGGTTCCGCCGGATGCCGCAAGGCAGATCGACCTGGAAGGGATGGTGCCTGATAACCCGGAAGACTGGGAATTGCTGGCGGCGAATGGAGATGACCGGACGCCAGTCTTGGCGGTCAGAAGCGCAAACCTCAAAGGAGTCATGGAGCACTTGCGGGATTGCGGCATCTGGCCGGACGGCTTCACGTCCACGCCGGCGGCGGTGCATGCCTATATGCTGGACCAGGCGGATCGAACGGAGCCCATGTCTGGAGTGGTGCGCCATTCAATCGGCCTGGAGACATGTTACATCGGGCTGCACGAGGACAGGCTGGCGGCTTCCCGCACGACCATCAGGCCGTTGCGGGACGCGCGTGAACTCACCGCCACCATCCGCGCCTGGCGGGCCCACGCCTCCGGATCCTGGCGCCAGTGGCTCGATTCCTGGCTGCAGACCGATGGAGACCTAATACTGGATGAGTCCGCCAGCGGTTCAGGCAACGCGGCGATGCATGAGCGCGGCGGACTGATCTGCGCTGTCGGGGCGGCGGCGGCACCGGAGGGATGTATCGCACTCCCCCCGGCGGGTTCCGGTCCATGGCCGCTGCGCGGTTTGACCTACCGCCGACTCGTGCTGGCAGTTGGAACAGTGGCGTTGGTCATGGCGGCGGTGACCCTGGGAGCAGCGGCTCGTCTCGCTGGTACGGCACGCTGGGAAGATTCCTTGCGGGAACAGGTGCGGCAACGTGCGGCGCAGGTGGAGTTACATCTGCCGCCGGGATGGGAGCGGCAGCCTGAACTGGTCGCTCCGGTCATCGCCGAGGCCGCGGCCAGGACCGCGGTCGAAACGACCGGCGGCGGGATGTTGCGCTTGTTGAGCGACGTGTCCAGAGCCGCGCCTGGAGGCCTGGCCTTGCGCTGGGAGGAATACCGGTGCCAGCGGAATACCGCGCTGGCCACCGGGCTAGCCTCCAGTTTCGCCGAGGTTGAAACGTTCTCCGAAGCGCTGAAAGCAGCGCCGTCAATACAGGCGGTCAGAATAGAGGATGCCACCACATCTCCGGATGGCACAGTGCGATTCTCCATACGGATCACCGCCGCCGAGGGTTCATCATGAAACGCCGGCCACCGCCCTGTGTTCTGGTGGCCGTGTTGGCCGTTACGGCGATGATGACGGCTGGAGGAATGCTGTTGAAAACCTCTCTGGACGAGAGCCTGGAGCGGATCAAGGGGCTCGAGATCAGTCTGAGGGCAATGGATCGATTGGAAAGAAAATCGGTCGCGGCAGGTGGAACGGCGGCGGAAACCGTCACTGGATTTCCGGGAGAAGTACAGGCAATCCTCGATGCACTTCACATCAAGGGGCGCATCACCACTCGATCCGCTGATCGGGGCACCTCCCAGGAATTGAGTGTTTTCCTCACCGCCGTGCCCATGCGCATGCTCTTGCAAGTATTGGCGGCGGTTGATCGTCTGCCAGGCTGCGAACCCACCTCACTGATTCTCCGCAGAAACCAGGAAGCGGGATTTGACGGTGAGTTCGAGGTGCGGTATCACCCCTGAATCCGGCGCGGGAAAGGTTGAGCCGGAACGGTGCATGTGATCGGAAGCGGGGAGACAATGGTCGTCCGGGTATTGATATTGGCAAGTCGTCGGACATGGGATATGTTTTTTCAGATTTGTGGGCTGGCGAGTTGACACTGTATAAGGAGGAATACATGGCCAAGTTCAAGATCGCGTGGTTACCGGGTGACGGAGTTGGTTTGGACGTAAGCGAAGCGACGCTGGCGGTGCTGGAAGCGCTCCGCTTCGATGCCGAGATCATCAGGGGTGACATCGGGTGGGAGTTTTGGTGCAGCGAGGGAGACGCGCTGCCACAACGGACCATCGATCTCCTGAAATCGACGGATGTATGTCTGTTCGGGGCGATCACTTCGAAACCCAAACAGGAAGCCGAAAACGAGTTGTGCGCTGCCTTGAAGGGCAGGAACATGGTCTACTCCAGCCCCATCGTACGGCTACGCCAGCTATTCGATCTTTACTCCAATCTGCGTCCCTGCCAGGCGTTGCCGGGTAATCCATTGAACTACCGCGACGATATCGATCTGGTGATTTTCCGCGAGAATACCGAGGGTCTGTACGCCGGCATCGAGTATCATCCGGTCCCCGAGAAACTGATGCAGACGCTGCTGGAAACGCACGGCAAGATGAAGCGGTTCGCCGATGTACCGCTGGACGAAATCGCCATCTCCACCCGTATTTTTACCCGAAAGGGCTGCGAGCGTATCGTCCGCGCCGCGTTCGAATATGCCAGGGAGAACGGGTATCCCACGGTGACGGTGGTCGAGAAGCCCAATGTGATCAGAGAGACCAGCGGCATGATGGTTCGGGCGGCCAGGGCTGTGGCAGCCGGGTACCCGGACATCGAACTTTGGGAAACCAACGTCGACGCCATGTGCATGTGGCTTGTCAAGAATCCCCAGGATTACGGGGTGCTGGTATCTTCCAATATGTTCGGCGATATCATCTCAGATCTCGCCGCCCAGTTGGTCGGCGGCCTCGGCTTCGCGGCATCCGGCAACATCAGTGAATCCTACGCAGTCTTCGAACCCACCCATGGTTCGGCGCCGAAATACGTTGGACAAAACAAGGTGAATCCCCTGGCCAGCTTCCTCTCCGCTCGTCTCATGCTGGATTACCTGGGCGAGAAGGAAATGGCCGAGCGGCTGTTCAAGGCCGTCAAGGCGGTGGTCGCCGAAGGCAGGGTGCGGACCTACGACATGGGGGGCAACTCCACCCTTACCGATATGCGCGATGCGGTCGTCGCCAGGATCAACAACGGCTGCTGATCAAGGCTTGACAAGGGGCGGGGATTCCCCGCCCTTTTCCTGTACCGCCGCGGCACCATCGGCGAGACGAGGGATATGATGATGGCTCACCGGCACGGTCCGATCACAGTCATCCTGTTCCTGTTGAGCGCTCCACACACCATGGGATTCTCGTTGATCAGTGGCGACCTCTCCGCCGCGATCGCGGTGACAGCCGGCTACGATGACAATGTGTACCGCGCTGAACAGGATGAACAGGCCGACCAGTCGGCAAACATCGCGCCCCGACTGGATTGGCGGCTCGCCACGCGACGGCATGTCCTGCACTTTAATTACGAAGCGGAACTCATCCGCTACCGGGATCTGACCGATGAAAACACCGTTCAGCACCATGCCGGCGCAGGGCTCGACCTGTTCAGCTCCGGTCCCTGTCGGTTGATCCTCGGATACACATTCGTGCAAAATCGCACTCCGCCGAACGATGAACTCACCGAACCTACCACCAGGACCGAACAGCTCGCCGCAGCTACCCTGATCGTGCGCTCGTCGTACCGGTTGAAGTTGAAACTGGCACTGGATGCCGGCAACAGGCACTTCGCGGAAGTCCGCCTGCAAGACCAGGACAGGGATCGCTGGGCGATCGACGGCGAACTCAACATCCTCCTTGGCTCCCGCAGCGCCGCCGTCGCCGGATATCAGGTGACCCGACATGACTTCCCGGATCGACGTGACGATGCGCTGAACACCACGACGAGCGCAGGGATCGAATTCACCGGTTCGGTCAAACTCCACCTGCGCTGCCTCGCCGGCATCGAGACCAGAAAGTGGACCGGGGGTGATCGTGAGACGGTATCCGATCCTGTCTACAATGTGCTGGTGGAATACAAACCGCATTCCTACCAGGCCTTGCGCTTAGGATTCCAGCGCCGCCTCCTGGATTCATTCTACCGCGATAACCGGACCTATCGATCTGACATGATGTACTCGGTCTTCGAACACGAATCCCACTGGGCATTCATCAGACTGCATGCCTGGTATCACCTTAACGGCTACACGATACCCACCGCCGAAGAGGCCTCCGCGATGCACCTGCGGAAAGATCACATGTTCGGTTTCGAGACGAAATACAAACACCGAATCGCCGTCCATCATTTTTTGTCGGCTGGATATGTGTACACCTCCCGCTCTAGTAACTTCGCCATGTTCGATTACCGGGAGAATACCTTTTTCCTGGGTTGGGAATTCCAGCTCGATTGACGCATCGCCGGCTGCGTGAAACGTCTCCTGAACCCGAGTGAAACTGAACGACACGTTTGGAATGATGACCGGCCAGCCAGCAGCGGTGCCGCCGGGTCCGGTGATGCGATCATGGATGTGGCAACCCAGGCGCGGCATGTAAACGCTGCAACGGAATGGACAACAGAATCACCGGTGAACCAGCGACCGGTGCTCATGGTCTGCGCCCGTCGGGTCCCCGAAGACCTTCCTCGATGACCGGCCGGCAGGCTTCCGCGCAGGCATCCTCTCCCGTATGACACATGGATGGCGCTTCATCGACAGGCTTCAATATTCTATTGACTTATTTTTTTCTGAATGTATATTCATTTTCTTGACTGATCATACTGAATCAGGAGGAGAGCTGATGCATGAAAACAGGGAGCAGCGGCGCAACCGGAAGATCGAGATGATCAAGGAAGAGATATTCAAGGCATGCGTCAGGGTCATTCGCGAGCACGGCCACACCGGGATGACCATGGAGGAAGTGGCACGGCAGGCTGGCTATTCCACCGGCAGTCTCTATAACTATTTCACTTCGAAGGACGATCTGATCAAGGCGACCTGGTGCTGGGGGATCGATCAGATCGTAAAATTGATGGAGATGCCGGTACCGGAAGGCACATCCTTCCCCGCCAAGCTGCAGTTCGTGCTTGACCATTTCCTGCGGATGGTCGAGGAGAATCGAGAGATGTACCTGGTTTTCTCGGGTTTACCCCATCATTATTTCACACGCGAGGAATTTCAGGTGATCAGTGAGCGGTATCAGCGCATCACCCAGGATTTTTTCAAACAGGGGGTGCGCGAGGGGTATATACCCGAAAAGAAGCTCGAGGTGTATTCCTTGTATCTCATGACATTAGCTGATGGGTTGTTACTGCACTGGGCGATGAAGCAGGGCGATGTACCGTTGCAGTATTTCTGGGACGATCTGGTGGATTTCTTTATGCGAGGAGTGAGGGAATGATCAATTATCATATTAGAAAAAAGTGGTTACAGGTATTTTACAGGCTTGTTCTGGGACAGGGTTTGCTGGTGTTGGTACTGCATGGTTGTTCCTCGGCGCCGGCAATGGAAGAAACTGAATCGCTGCCTCCGGTGAAGACCACCGAGGTCGCCAGTGTGAATGTGCCGCGCGTGCTGGAGGTGGCGGCCGATGTCTATCCCGAGAACGAGGTGGTATTGATGCCCGAGGTGACCGGTGTGATCGAGGCGGTGCATGGTCGCGAGGGAGATGCCATCACGACCGGGCAGTTGTTGATTACGATCAACGATGAGGACATGCTGAACACGGTGTTGCAGGCCGAATCGGCGGTGGCGGCGGCCGAAGCTCAGGCGGTGGGCGCCGATCAGACCTGGCGGGCGGCCAAGGCGCACTTTGAGCGCATGGAGCAGCTCTGGGCGACCAAATCGATCTCGGCTGGAGCATATGACGAGGTACGGGCGGGCTATGAGCAGGCCAGGGCGGCTCACCTGGCCGCACAGTCGCAGCTCAAGGCAGCCGGCGCCCGGCTTGCCATGGCTCGTTCCAGTCTGCGCAAGTGCTCCATCTATTCGCCGTTCGACGGTTTCATCGCGTCGCGGCTCGAGAATCCGGGAGCGGTGGTGCAGACAATGCCGCCCACGTCCATCATGGTGGTAGTACAGGTAGATCCAATCCGCATCAAGGCCCGTGTTCCAGAACTGGACTTCTTCAAGCTGACCGCCGGCATGTCCGTTGATATTCTCCTGGATGCCTTACCGGATAAGAAGTTCACTGGTTCTATCTCGCGACTTGGACCAGTGGTGGATCCCGTGAGTCGAACCGGAACGGTGGAAATGACGATTGCCAATTCGGATGCGCAGATCAAACCGGGGATGGCGGCCAGGGTAAGAATCGATCTTGGAACCCGGACGTACCTGTGCGTTCCGAGGACAAGTCTGCTCACAATGGTATCGGATCGTCAGTCGGAGGTGTTCGTGCTGCGTCCCGACAATATCGCCGAACGACGCAAGATATCCCTGGCCGGCTATCACGAGGAACTGGCCTTGGTGGAGGATGGCGTCAAGGCCGGCGACCAGGTGATTTCCCGCGGTGTTCATGCGGTGGTTGACGGCGGCAGGGTGAGGGTGGCCGCATGAGTATTCCCGCCTTTGCGGTCAAGCGTCCCGTCACGATTGTCATGCTTTTCGTGGGGGTCCTGCTGTTCGGCGCTTTGTCGTTCACCAAGCTCCCCATCGATCTTTATCCCGAGATCGAACTGCCCACCATCACCGTGGCGACCGTTTATCCGGGCGCTTCCGCCCTGGAAGTGGAAGAGAAGGTGACGCAGTTGGTGGAAGACACCGTGTCGGTCATAAGCGGCATAAAGCAGGTGACATCCAAGTCCACCGAAAACATCTCATCGGTGAGATGCGAATTCCATTACGGCACCGATCTGGACGAAGCCGCGGCGGAGATCCGGGCGAACCTCGAGTTTCTCACGAACGACCTCCCCGAGGATGCCGACAGCCCCATGGTGATCAAGATCAACACCTCGATGATTCCAGTGGTCATGATGGGAATATACAGCGACACCGGTGACATTTTCGCTGATTACGATCTGGCAGAGGACCTGGTGGTGGACCGGTTGAAGAGTCGCGAGGGGGTGGGCAGCGTGATGGTGTTCAATGCCACGCCGCAGCGCGTGGAGATCCGTCTCGAACGACGCCGTATGGAACTCCTCGGATTGTCCATCAACGAAATCGCCGCAGCGATCCAGCATGGTAATGTCTCGGCGCCGGCCGGCAACATGGAGGTCGGCATCGCCGATTACTCGCTCCAGTTGAAGGGCGAATTCCGTTCCCTGCAGGAACTTCGGGAACTGGTGGTGGGCATGGGCGGCACCGGAGGCCTGGTACGTCTCGATGATGTCGCCGAAGTGCTGACCTCCTATCCGGAACTCACCGAGGAAGCGGCAGTCGATGATCGGCCTTGTCTCTTCATGATGGTGAACAAGCGGAGCGGCGCTAACACGGTACAGGTGGCCGAGGCGGTCAAGCGCGAAATCGACAAGATCAACGAGGAACTCCCTCCCGGCATGCATACCAAGATCGTGTACGACCTCTCCAATTTCATCGTCAACATGATCGACAACCTGACCAGAACAGTCATTCTCGGCGGCATCTTCGTGATTGTCATCGTGTTGTTGTTCCTCCGCCGCCTGCGATCTTCCATCATCATCGCCATCTCCATCCCCGCCTCGCTTATCGCCGCCTTCGGAGGACTCGCGCTGTTCGATTATACCATCAACATGTTTTCTCTCATGAGCATGGCGGTGGCCATCGGCATGGTTGTGGATAACGCCATCGTGGTACTGGAGAATATCAGCCGGCACATGGAGGAAGGTGAGGATCGCCGGCGTGCATCGAGTATCGGCGGAACCGAGGTTTCCGCGGCCGTGTTCGCCTCGACCCTCACCTCGGTGAGTATCTTTGGTCCATTGGTCTTCGTGTCCGGTTTTGTGGGAGTGCTCTTCAAGCAACTGGCATTCGTGGTCGTCATCGTTCTGGTCGCCTCTCTGATGGCTTCCCTGCTGCTGACGCCAGCGCTGGCCGGCTGGTTCCTTCGGGTTACGAGGAGAGATAGAAGGCACAGCGGGGGGCTGGGCGGCGAAACGCGGTATGCATCGGTGTACGGCAGTTTGATCGGACGCGCCCTCAGGCATCCCTGGCTGGTGGTGGCCGGTGCCATGGGACTGCTGATCGCAACCGTTCTGACAGCCGGTCAACTCAACTCCGGTTTCATGCCCAAACAGGACGTCGGCGACATCACCCTGAACATCGAACTGCCGGTCGGGACGGCAACCAGCGAAACCGCCCGGGTTGCCCGTCAGATCCAGGACATTCTGCAACGTGAATTCGGCCAATACGTCACGCTGCGTTATTACCGCGCCGGCAGTTCCGCCGAAGGCATGGCCGCGGTGATGGGTGAACGTCAGGGCTCGCATATCGCGGAGCTGGGTGTGCACCTGGTGCCGGTTGACAAGCGACCGCTGACCACGCACGAGATGGCGGAGAAGCTTCGTCCGCTCCTTTCCGAAATTCCTGAAATCACCTCCTTCTCCATCACCTCGGACTCTCCCCTGGCACAAATCTTCACGGGCGGTGAAAAACCTCTCACCATCAGGCTCAAGGGAACAGACCTGGAAATCTTGAAGCAGGCCACCCTGCAGGTTGAACAGGCGGTGGCGGCGATTCCCGGGACTGTGGAAATCGCGCGATTGGTGCCCGAGGACAGGCCGGAGGTTCGGGTTTCGGTGGACAGATTGCGAGCCAGCCGTCTCGGCGTCCCCATCGCTGTCGCCGCGGAAGGGCTTCGCAGCGCTTTTTATGGCGAGAAACTGGGCACATATCGAACGGACGGCACCGAGATGGATCTGTACCTCCGTTTCCAGAAAGCCGATCGATCCACCATACAGGACATGCTGGAAATCCCCGTACGCGGCGCCGGAGGTGAATTGATCCGGCTCAGGAACCTGGCCAGAATCGAAGAAGGCATCACTCCCCTCGAGATTCAAAGGGTGGATCAGCAACGCGCCACTATCGTCCAGGGTGATGTTTCCGGACGATCGCTCGGCGAAGTCACCGCCGATATGCAGGAGTCCTTGAAGAACCTGGATCTCGGACGCGGAGTCACTGTAGAGTTCGGTGGCAATATCGAGGAATCGGCCAAGACCAGCCGTGACTTCCTGTTGGTGCTCATCCTTGGTATTGCGCTCGTATACATGGTCATGGCCGCACAGTTCGAATCGTTCCTCGATCCATTCGTCATCATGCTGTCGGTGCCTTTCGCTTTCACCGGCGTTTTCCTGCTTCTGTTCATCACCGGTACCGATCTCAACGTACCGGCGTTCATGGGGTTGATCATGCTCATGGGGATCGTGGTGAACAACGCCATCGTTCTCCTGGACTACGTGAAGCAACTGCAGGCTGGCGGTATGCCCCTGATCGAAGCGATCGTCACAGGCGGCTCACGGCGCTTGCGACCGGTTCTCATGACCACGGCCACAACGATCTGCGGCATGCTTCCCATGGCCATGGCCGGCGGCGAGGGGCACGAAATGTGGCGCCCCATGGGTATCGCGGTTATCGGTGGCCTGCTGTTGTCCACCCTCGTCACCCTCATTCTTGTTCCCGTCGTGTACGCCTTGGTCGACAAGCTGCGCACCCCGGGCACCGATGCGCATCGCGATACTGTTGCACCCGCGCGGCACACCGGCGATCCAGTCTACACAGGAGGACTCTGATGAAACGCGTGATACCGTTGTTCACCATCGTCGTCATTCTTCTTTGCCAGTCTGTTGCGAGCTCCGAACCAGCGCTTGAAGATGGGTTGCTGAGCCTGGCTGAAGCCTGGGATCTGACCCTGCAGCATTCCCCGGCGCTGCGCGCCGATGATGCCATGGTGGAAGCCGCCGGACTGCGCGCGCGCGCCGCTCGTGAAGACCGGCTCCCCAAGGTGAGTGCCGGCGCGACCTATACCAGGCTCTCCGAACTACCCGACACGACCTTCGAGATCCCGGGATTGGGCAGCATGTCACTCAGTGAATCCATCGAAGACAACTACAGCCTGAACCTC
>JAFGDC010000611.1 GCA_016932295.1 candidate division CSSED10-310 bacterium | reverse complement strand
TCCCTATTCCAGCCACCTCGCCGGAAGAGTTGACATAAACCAGGTACGCGATGCAGCATTCACGTCTCTCACGCCACATCGACCCATCTCCCCCGATCGTCCCCCGATCGTCCCCCGATCAGCGACGGTTTGTCTGTCTCATTGCCACAAACAGAAACTGAGGTTG
Source organism: candidate division CSSED10-310 bacterium (assembly GCA_016932295.1). The sequence goes on along the minus strand of JAFGDC010000611.1, from coordinate 34,438 downwards.
GAGTCTTACACTCCGTTGACCGGGCTGCCGCCTCACGAATCACGCGCCCACGCGGTCCATTCATGATACTAACCCATAAATAACCAACAATAAAGGTTGGAGGAATTGAATTGCTTCAAGCATCGAAACCCGGTAAGACATGAGGGGCAGTCCCACGGGCACTTCGTCCATTCCCTGGGTGCTTCCACAGGCGGTTTGTCCTCCACGCGCACGAAGCCAACGGTTCACTGGAGTCGATCCGGTGGCATGTCCGTCATGCCACCGGGATATACGGACGATGAGAGTGCCTTCAGTGGCGTTGAAGACCAGCCGGAATCTCGATACCATGCCGGTTACCCGTACGAATATCGTGGAAAGGAGCACTGTCCGAATGAAAGCGTTTCTCCTGGCGGCGGGGCTAGGAACCAGACTCAAACCGCTCACCCTGCATACCCCCAAATGCCTCGTCCCGGTCCTGTGCCGCCCCCTGCTGCACTACTGGATCGACCTGTTCGAGCAACACGGCATCGATGAGGTGCTCATCAATACGCATCACCTGAGCCGCGAGGTGGAGCAACACCTGCGATCGATCCAGTCATCCGTGCTGTTTCATCCCGTGCATGAAGAACAATTATTGGGATCCGCGGGAACCGTGGTCCGGAACAAGAGTTTCATCGATCGTGGCGAATCGTTCTTCATCATCTATGCCGACAATCTCACCGATATCAATCTGACCGCACTCCATGAATGGCATGTCAACCGGCACAGCCCATTCACACTCGCTCTCTACCACACCCAGACACCAGAAGCCTGCGGTATTATCGAACTGGATGACCAGTCCCGGGTGCGCTCCTTCATTGAAAAACCTGAGAAACCCCGCTCCAACCTGGCCAATACAGGGATTTACCTCACGGACTGGCGTTTCCTGTCACACCCGTTGCTGGAAAATACAAAACGCCCCCTTGATTTCGGTTTCGATATTTTTCCGCACATGTCAGGGCACATGATGGGTGTGCCAATAGACGCATATCTCCTTGACATTGGATCCCACGAGAACCTCGCCCTGGCAGAACGAACCTGGCCGCACGGACAAACCTGCTGATCCGTGCGGGAAAACCGGGCTTGAGGCACATGCCAGCCCAGCGCCGCCATCTCCACCCAGCCGAATCGATCCCGGTTATCTCAACTCGTACACCACCGTGCCATCGTCAAACGCCAACCCAGTCCCGACGCAGCGTTCCAGCCAGTCCATATATTTAAAGTATAACTTCATGTCTGGCGATGAGAGGTTCCGGTCGAGGCAATGAAGGGGATTCAGGACGAGATAGGCGAAACCAAGTCGTGTCAAGCCTTGAGTCATGCCATCATGGATCGTTGGCGACGGCTCGCCGACGATGGATTCGAGACTCGCGAGGAAGGGGTTGCGCTGAAGAATGTCGGCAAGCCGCCAGGGAACGAGTTGCGGGGGGGCGGTAGAGCCGAAAAGCAATGGTTTGCCATGAATAGTCTGCAAGTGGAGCGTGCGGAAGACGCCGGGTAACCGCAGCGGCAGCTCCACCACCGCCCCGGCCGGTTGCCTGGCAAGCCATGCATACGCTTCAGGCGCGTGCCAGCCACGGTGCAGAAAGGTGCCACGGTCGGGCAGGACGGCGATCAGGACCAGGATGGTGGTAAAGGATGTGAGCATGAGTGTGAACAGCCGATATGCCGCTGGTTTGATATGTAACAATGAATGCAGTTCACATGTGAGCAGGAAGCTCAATCCCAACCAGGTGAAGCAGATCAGGCGGTAGGGCCACCAGAATCGGTCGAAAAGGGGCAGGAGCCCCAGGAAAGAGAAGACCGGATTGGGAGCTGCCGGCCTATCGTTCAGATAGAACTCCGGTCCACAAGCGGCGAGCAGGAAGAACAGGGTCAGCAGCAGCCAGCGTTTTTTATGAGGCATGGCAGGCAGGAACATGCCCGTGGTAACGATCACGAGCAGTATCAGTGGTGGTGCGCCGTTGGAAGTGCTTGTTCCGGCATGGCAAAAATCATTGAGTGACAGGCTGTTGACCATGCGCAAGGTGATAGTGTGCGACTGGCCCGGTGGGTGCGCCAGGCTGCGCCAAGACATGGTGTCGCTGAAAAGATGCGGCATCAGGAGCAGCGGTGCGGCGATGCAGGGTATCAGTGCGGCGAAGGAGAGTTGCCGCACCAGTTCATAGAAGCCGATCCGCCTGGCGAGGGATCTGAGATCGAGAACCAGCCAGGCGAGCAGGCACAATCCCAGCAGCAAGCCGTAGTAGTAATACGCCGCGATGGAAAGGACGAAAACGGCGGCGGTGGTTGCAGCGGTCTTGACGGCTGGTGCGCGGAGGTATCGCTGCATCGCATGAAAACCAAGAGGGAGAAGGCAGAGCAGGGCTTGCGAGGGGCGGCCCCGGACAAGCTCCATCGCCACATAAGGATTGAAGCCAAAGACGATCGCCGCGGGAAGGGAAACCGCACTGTCAAATCCATTCTTCATCAGCACACTCATCATCACGAAAGCATTGAGGCCGGGGATCAGGATGGTGATGATATTGAGCGCTGCCAACGGGCCGAACAAGAGGGCGAGGACGCCTCCAACAAGGGCATCCAGGTAGCAGGAATTATAGGCGAGGGGTTCCCAGCCGATTGGGTAGAAGAGTGTGAGTGAATGCAGCGCCTCGATCGGATTGGTAAGGGAGTGGCTCATGATCCAGTAATAGTGGACCGTGCCGTAGAGATCGGGATGAGCGGAGAGGGAGGCATGTGACAGCGCCGCGGACAAGGGCCAGGTGAAAAGTATGGAAAGCAGGAAGAAGCCGGTGGCAAGGCAGATTGTTTCCAGGTTCGATAATCGGGATGGGTTCGTCATTTCATGCTGCTCCTGCACTGTTGCATGCCATTACTGTAACCATCCCGGCTCGATTTGCGCCAGTGCGTTCTGACACGTCACCGCTGGTCCGCCTCATCGTTGCGGGGCAGTGTCCGCTTCCCTCCGCAGATGTTCGAACCACTTGTCCCCCATAGCCCGTCGCAGCGGCGCCGCGAGTGATTCATACATGGGGCGGTTGCCTTTGAAGCAGCCCCTGCATTCCTGCTGGGTCACGAAGGTCAAGTATGAAGTCGAGCCCGATGTCTTCATGCGGATGGGGAAAAGGTCACAGCTCAGGGGTTTGAGAGGAGGAAGAGCCAGTCGCTCCTGAAGAACCTGGAGCGCACAAAGGATCACATTGTCCTGCCGGCAGGTGAACACGCACGGACCGCCGGTGCCGAGAAGCGCCACTCTGGTTTCCTCGTTCCCGGTGACAAATCCATGACGATCGATGAATGTGACCTGAGCGGTCGGCAGCAGTTCAAGAACTTCCGGCAGGATGGCGGAAACGGCATCTATTTCCTGTTGCGCGATGCGAGGTCCCAGCTCACCGACAATGCAGCATCGGCCCTTGCAGATCTTGAGATCACATTGAAAATTCATCTCCAGGATTCCCGCTGCAACCAGCGTCTCGCCAACGATGTGCATATGAATCTCCTTCACGTTTCGGCAGGTTATATGTCAAACAACGGAGCGATGCAAGACGCGCATGTCCTGTTTCCCGGTCTGGCAAAACTGGTGGCGGGTGAGACCTGGATCGGCGCCTGGGTGTCATTGGACGGGTTTGCTTCCCTGACAAGCTGTGTGGTATTAACAGAATCTGCATGCCCGATGGAGCGAATGGAGGGATGGATGACAACGGTTCTCGGCATCAACATGAGTCACTACGCATCGGCTTGTCTCATCATCGATGGCGTCTTGGTGGCCGCCATAGGCGAGGAACGGCTGAACCGCATGAAGTTCAGCGCTGCCTTTCCCGAACTGAGTATTCGCAAGGTACTGGAAATCGGCGGGATTTCCGGGAAGGATGTGGACTTGGTGGCGGTGGGGACAAGGTGCGAGATCTTCGACTCCAACAAGGCTCAGAAGAATGAATATCGCAAGACTACACGGGCGGTCTCACTGGCCTCTCAACTGCTGCCCACCCGCCTCGTCGAATCCGATTTCCTGCGTTATTCCTATGTCGGCTTGATCGGCAACGTGCGCCGCTATCAGTTCTTCAGCCGCTACCTGCCGCTGTTCAGGGAACTGGGCATTCCGAAGAAGAAAATCCGGTATTTCGATCACCATACATGCCATACCGCAGTCGCCTACCACATGTGTCCCTGGCCGGAAGAACCGGTCCTGATCTTCTCCTGCGATGGCAACGGTGATGGGCTCTGCGCAACGGTTGCCACCGGCGCGGATGGTTCATTCCAGCGACAGGTGATCATTCCGTCGATCCACTCCATCGGCGGCCTGTATGCCCGTACCACCAAGTTCCTCGGCATGGCTCCATGGCAGGATGAATACAAGGTGATGGGAATGGCGCCATGGGGGGAGAAACGCCGCGCCCGGGAAGTGGCTGAGGAGTTTTCCAAACTCTGGTCAGTGGACGGATTGACCTTCCGCAACAACTGCGGATACGCCGGCGATGCACTGGTGAACCATCTCAATCGGAGACTCTGCAACCGGCGGTTCGACCACCTTTGCTACGGCGTCCAGAACCTGCTGGAAGACATCATGACAGGGTGGATTCACAACAATGCACGACACTTCGGCATCGGCAAGATCGCGTGCGCCGGCGGTGTCTTCCTCAACGTCAAATCGAACAAGCGGATAGGTGAACTGGAAGAAATCGAGGACATGTTTTTCTTTCCAGCCTCGGGTGACGACTGCATCTCCGTCGGTGCCGCCATTCTTGGCTACCGCCAACTGGCGCGAAAAAGGGGAGGAAATGAACTCGAACCCCTGAAGACCGTGTACTGGGGTGAGCCCATCGATGCACCTATCAAACGATTTGTCGATACCCTGCAGGGTCAGCCATACAGGGTGGAGCGATCCGAGAACATCAACGAACGAATCGCTTCTCTGCTGGCTGAGGATGAAATTGTCGCGCGCTGCACCGGTCGCATGGAATTCGGCCCCAGAGCCCTCGGCAACCGGAGCATTCTCGCCAATCCCTCCAACCTGAGGAATGTGCAGCGCTTGAATGCCATGATCAAACAGCGTGATTTCTGGATGCCCTTCGCCGGTACGGTGCTGGACAAGTTCGCCGATCGATACCTGCTGAACCCTAAGGGGTTCGATTCCCATTACATGATCATGAGCTTCGATACCAAGCCGGAGGCCCGGGAGGAAATCACCTGCGCCTGTCATCAGGCCGATCACACCATCAGACCACAGATCCTGGTCCGTGAGTACAATCCCGATTATTACGATATCATCGAACGATTCGAAGCCAAGAGCGGCATTGGCGCGGTTCTCAATACCTCGTTGAATCTCCATGGTGATCCCATGGTCAACCTGCCGGAAGAAGCCTTTCATGTGCTGCGAAACTCGGCTCTCAATCACCTGGCGCTGGGACCATATCTGATTTCTAAGGAGGTCTCCGGGGAGGTTTCCACGTAGGCCTTCAGAGATGTCTCCAAGTAACTGCCGGACGCCGTCAGGTCGATCTTTTATTCTTTTATATCAGATAGTTGTAAAAGCTCGGAAGCGGTGTAAGAGATGAATTTCCCGGCTGCATTTTGCAAACGTGATTCAACCCGCCGGACGAATTCCATGCGTCGAGGTCTGGTCTCAATCGCGAATAGTTCCGCGGTTTCAACCAACAGCCTTGCGCCCACGTTCAGGTCGTAAATCCCGACACCTTCCTTATCGACCCGATCAGGCGCCGTGTTATGGTAATTAAGCAGTGGCACGGCCAGCCCGGTAGCGCTGTAACCGGCGGCATGATAAAGCGACGCCTCACAAGTTCCGCCATCCATTATCCGCTTCTGGATATGCATTCCCTCCTCCCTCAGCAGTTCGCCGGCCTGTTCGAGATAGCCGGCGGCGTTGGGATCGAAGATGTACATCTTGTCGCCCAGGCGGATGACCGGGCCCTGATTTACTTCTGCTCCGGGGAGTGCTTTCGATGCTTCCAGGGAGATGATCAAGGCATCGGCGGGCAGCACGCCACCCAGTGCAACTGCGGCGGCGCCAAGGAATCCGACCTCTTCGGCACGGTGAAATACCGCCGTGACATTGACGTTCACTCCACGCCGCATGATTTCCTCGAGCGCCGCGATCTGCAAGGCACAACCAGCGAGATCGTCCATGGCCAATCCCCATACCACATGATCATCCAGCTCGAATGAGGGCACATCCCATACTGCGAACAACGGCGCGGACTCGATACGGGTTGCCGCGACCGCTTCCCAGAGTTTGTCCTGGATCTTGCGCGTGATGGTCGCCGGCGTTCGATCGCCATGTTCATTCACCAGGAGCACACCCGTGTCCTGGCAGAACTGTTCAGGCAGACCTCCCAGCACGCGCATCTCCACTGTGGAGGAGGTAAATGACACTACCTCGAAACCCGGATGATCCATGTGAGCCGCCATCACCATTGTCTGGGCACCCACCGGTAACGGCTGGTAGGACAGGAACAGGTTACCGACGGCATCCCGTCGCAGGCTCACGGGACCGACCTGCCGCAGACGAGCGGTTTCCCTCGCAACGGCCCGTGCCACGAACTCTTCATGAAAGGGAACTGCCGGATCACTCAGCGCCTCGACGAGACTCACGACCCGAGTGTTCTGTTCAAACCAACTCATACCTGACTCCTTCCGCGCAAGATGTTCCACTCTCAGCGCAATTTCAGGGTGCTGAGACTCAACAAGGCGAAAATGACCGAAATGATCCAAAAGCGAACGACTACTTTCGGTTCCGCAATGCCGCGATACTTGAAAGTGTCATGCAGCGGCGCTCGCATGAAGAGGCGCCTGCCGACCCAATTGGTGAAAATATACTTCTGCAGCAAGACCGACGCCGCTTCTATGACAAAAACCCCCCCGGCAAGAAACAATATAAACTCCTGTTTGATCAGGATGGCCACCGTACCGAGAACGCCGCCCAGGGCAAGAGAGCCGATATCGCCCATGAAGAGCTGTGCCGGATAGGTGTTGTACCAGAGAAACCCTATGCCAGCGCCGGCTACGGCAGCGCAAATCACGCAGATTTCACCAGCGCCGTCGAGATATGCGTAATGCAGGTATTCTGCATGCTTGATGTTGCCCATCACATAGGCGAACACCCCCATGATGACCGAGACCAGCATCACCGGAACGATGGCGAGTCCGTCAAGGCCGTCGGTCATGTTCACCGCATTGGTGCTGCCTACGATCACGAGGGTGATGAAAACCAGGTACAGGATACCCAGGTTGAGAATCGGCCCCTTGATGAATGGAATGAAGAGCGCCGGGGCAAGATTACCGGGCAGCGGGGAATACGTGGTGTAGAGCAACGTGATCGCCAGGCCTGTCCCAAAAACGATCTGCCCGATGTACTTGTATCGCTCGGCCAAGCCACTCTTGCCTCGTTTCAGCTTCAGGTAATCGTCCAGGCCGCCCAGCAGGCCGAACCATATGGTCGCGGTGAGGATCACCTGCACGTAGGGATTGGCGAGGTTGCACCAGAGCAGGCTGGGAATCAGGAACGCGATGATGATGAGCAGGCCGCCCATGGTCGGAGTGCCTGACTTGTGTGCCACATCGATCATTCCCTGCTTCCAGCTTTCATCTTTGATCTGTGCCCGTTTCAGCCAACGGATCATGACTGGTCCAAGCAGGAAGCTCAACAGGAAAGCAGTGACCGTCGAGTAGATCGTGCGGAAGGTGAGATACTTGAAAAGACGGAGAATCTTGAAGGGAGTATCGGGATCATACAGCACTTCGTACAACCAGTAGAACATCAGTCATCCCCCTCACTCACGGCACCATGAGCCACCTCCGACCCGTTTCGTGGTTCATCCCTGCCATCGATTGAACCGAGCAGCCGCCGGTACGTCGCTGACAAGGTGAAGACCGGCTTGAATCCTTCGGCGGTGATGTCCACTTGTTGGATGGCGGCGGCCAGGGCCGGTTGATCGATGATGCCACGCCGGTACATGGCATGACAGGTCTCCAGTGCGGCATTCCTGACCTGCCAGTTAGGATCCGTCAGCAACGCCGGCAACACGGCAAAACTGGCACTGGAACCATGCGCGCCGAGGGCGACCGCAAGACTTCGCCTGACATCGAAATTTGTTTCGATGACTTCTCCACGACGGTTTTTCCGCCCGGCCGCCAGGGCCGTCAGAAGCGCTTCCTCGATTGCCGCATCTCCTTGCGCCAGATCGGCCAACGCAAGCGCGGATACGCTCCGCACTTCCCAATAGGGATCCTCCAGGCCATGCATCAGCGCCATCAGCACGTCCGTGCTCGCCGTTCCTATCGCGCGTAATGAATCAGCCGCGTTACGACGAAGGAATCCCTTATCCGAACGTTTACTCAACAATTCCAATAACCATGGCGACTGATCGTTCTCGCCCAGCAGGCCGCATAATTTGACCCCGATGTTACGCACTTCCCAATAAGGGCTGCGGCGAAACCGCGCGATGGCTTCAATCAATTCCATCCGTTCAGTGTGTCCGCGGCGCGCGCGGTTCAAGAACCCACCCGCCCGGCTCACCTGCAGGCGCTTGTCACGAAATGACACGAACAGTTCCTTGCATCGTCCGATCAATCCCATCACGCCGACTCACTCAAAGTTGAATGTCCAACTGCCGACAATACCGGCAAGTTCGGTGAAACCAGGGGAAAAGACCGCACCCAAGCATCTGAAGCCCCCCCGGGGAATCAGCGGCACCGGCAAGCTCACGTCGAGGACGATGCCCCGCAGACCGCCGGGCGTCAACTCGATCGGGACATGCTCGAGGGCCGTGCTCCAGGGAGGGAAGAAGAAGCAGGTCGCACCGACTTCCAGCACCAGATTGAAAACTACTGTAATTGATGAACCAGCGTTTGCAAGCACTATTTCACGCATCGTCCCAGGCGGTGGATTTGGGGATCGGCGCTTGCCTTTGTTTTTTCGATGACGGCATGTAGAATCCTCCTTCGGAAAGGAGTCCCACCGGTGGTGCGTCGATCAACATCCAGTTTGCTGTTCCTGGCTTTTTTTGCGCTTTTTGTGCGGACATCCTGCTCCACGCTCTACGTTGGAGATGACGGCGATTTGATCACCGCCGCATACATGTTGGGAATCCCGCATCCCACCGGCTATCCCCTGTTCTGCCTGTTGGCCAAGGCCGCCATGCTGATCGTGCCCTTCTGCAGCGTCGCACAGCGTATCAACCTCCTGTCGGCGTTGCTCGCCGCGCTTTCCGTCATCGTTCTGGAGCGGCTCCTGCGGATCGAACTTCACCCCGCTGTTGCACGGTTCGGCGCCATGCTGTTCGGATTGACCGCTTCCTTCTGGGAGCAGGGCACCATCGCCAGGGTTTACGCTCTGAATATCCTGCTCACCCTGCTGCTGCTGCACTGCATCTTTTCTCTCCGCACCCGCGGCTCCCTGCGCGCAACCGCATTGGGCGGACTGCTTGCAGGACTGGCTCTTGGTAACCATGTAATCTCCATGGTGACGGTGGCCCTGTGGGTGGGAGTCATCGCCTGGCGCGAGCGCCGTGATCCCGTCAGACATTTCATGCTGGCGATCACTACGAGTTCACTCGGATTTTCAACCTATCTCTATTCGGTGCTGCGCTCTTTGCGCAATCTGCCGTTGGACTGGGGTGATCCGGAACAATTCGCCAACCTGCTCGCGGTCCTTACCAGAAAAACCTTTTGGTACAAGACGGAAATAACCGATCTCGCAACCTTACAAAAAGCACTCCTGACATTTCTTTCCAACATGCCCAAGGAAGCCCCCCTGGCCGTCTCTGTGCTGGCGGTCCTGGGATTGACGGTTGGACTGGCGCGGCGTTCCCGGCTGATGATCGGCATGTCGTTCATTGGATTGGTCAGCAGCGCGACTGTGTTCCTTCACGGCAGCGAATACGATCTTTTCCTGACACGCCGGTATTATTTACCAGCCTACCTGCTGCTGGCGGTGGCGGCGGCATATGCCGGCGAAGCCATCCTGAGATTATGCCGGTGGCACACTGTCATCCAGGTCTTGGCGGGAGGTGGTGCCGCACTGTTGCTGGTCGTGATGCTTCTTGATCAGTTTTTCTTTCAGGACAAGAGCGAAGTATTCATTCTTCGGGATTATGGCGTGAACATGCTGCGGACCGTCGCCGAAAACGGGACGTTGTTCGCCCTGCGGGACAACGAGGTGTTCAGCCTCATTTACCTGCGGTTCGTCGAGCGGCAGAGGCAGGATGTGGCGCTGTACAATACGGCCGGAGTGTTATTGACGAATTCACGGCGCTTTTTCGGACTTCCCCTTGACAGCCCTGAGTTGGCGCAACTCGAGAAGGATATCATCCGGCATGCCGAAGCAGAGGTCTATTATTGCGAATCAAGGTCCGTGGAAAATTTCGGTGAGTTTGGCATGCAGCCTTACGGGGTGCTTTTCAAGGTGACCGATTACCATTCCAGGCCACGGCTCTTCGATGAGTGGGACCGGTATGAATTCCGCGGCATCTATCGGCCGCTCCTGGCCAGGGAGCACATGGTCTGGGATATCATGGAACACTACCGACGGGCGACGGAACATCATTACGAGTTGCAGAACTTTTTTACTCATGTGGCGACGTTGGAGTCTCAAGCGGAACTTCAAGAGCAACCGCAACACCGGGCGGCGATTTTCATCCAACTGGGCGACCTGTTCGCCGATCGACGCCTGCTGGCCCAGGCTGCCGAGTACTTCGAGAAAGCCTGCCGGCAGTCGCCGGAGAACCACCAGGCAATGATCAAGTTGGCGCTTGCATACAGAAAATTGGCGCGGCTGGATGAGGCGGTACGCATCCTGGAGCGGGAGCATCGCCGGAGACCCGACAGTATACGCGAAGTGCAACTGTTGGCGGAAATCCACGAGCAAGGCTACCGCAACACGGTCACCGCGGTCCGTTACTGGAAACAAGCCCTGCACTTGAGCAAGGACGAGAACCAGAGGAAGTGGATAGCGCGGCACCTGCAAGACCTGGAGCAAACCAAGATGCCTGTCCGCTGAGGCGGGAATGTCAGTCCAGGCAATCGGCAACGATGTTTAACAATGCGTTGGCGGCATCCAACTTGCTCATGAGTGGAAGTTCATGAACTTCGCCACCGCTGGTCAGCACGGTGAGTTGATTGGTGGTGGACGCGAACCCGGCATCGGTTCTTGAAACATCATTGAGCGCGATGACATTCAATTGCTTGACGGTCATCTTCTTCCTGGCGTTGGCCAGGTGATCGGCGGTTTCGGCGGCGAAACCGACATGAATTCGATCGCCTTTCACCGCCGCCATCTCGGCGAGGATATCCGGAGTGCTGGCCAGGTCTAGCCGGAGCGGTTGTCCAAATTGCTTCTTTATCTTATGTTCCAATCTCTCGGTTGGAGCGTAATCCGCAACCGCGGCGGCCATTATCAGGATCCGGCAGGCAGCATGATGGGCGCGCACGGCAGCCAGCATCTCTGCGGCGCTCGTTACCGGGATCAACTGCACTCCCGCAGGCGCAGACAGGCAGGTTGGACCACTGACAAGTGTGACCCTGGCGCCGCGACTCATCGCGGCCTCGGCAAGTGCGTATCCCATGCGTCCGGTGGAACGGTTGCTGAGAAATCGCACCGGATCGATTGCCTCGCGCGTCGGTCCGGCTGTCACCAGGATATCAATACCGGCCAGGTCTTGATTCGCTTGCAGGAGCCGGTCCAGCCAGGCGACGATCTCGGCAGGTTCAGCCATGCGCCCGGTGCCGATGGTGTGACACGCCAGTTCACCGATTCCGGGGGGGATGATTTGAACACCCCGCTGCCGCAATACTTCCAGGTTCTCCTGGACGGCTGGATGTTCATACATCGCGGTGTTCATCGAGGGCGCGATGAACACCGGACATGTGGCGGCCAGTGCAATGGTTGACAGCAGGTCATCGGCCAGCCCCGCTCGCATCTTGGCGATGATGTTGGCGGTGGCCGGCGCGATGAGCATGAGATGGGATGTCTGTGCCAGTTCGATGTGCGGAATCCCATGTTCACCGTCCGCGAACATCGGGCCATAGACTTTGCGCTCCGTCAGGGTGGCGAGGGTAAGGGGCGTGATGAACCGTTCCGCGTTACGGGTCAGTACCGCTGTCACGCCAGCACCGGCGGACCTGAGACGCCGTACGAGATCGGCGCATTTACAGGCCGCTATGCCTCCCGTTATGCCGAGCAACACCCGCTTGTCGCGCAGCGGATTCATTCCTGATCGAAACTGTCAACAACATCCGTAGAGGAGACGATGTTCTCTTCACTCGAGAAGAATGCCTCAGCCTCGGCCAGCGCATCCTCCCTGGTAAAAAACCGCAGCTTGTTTTCGGCAAGCTCCTGCATGGCATGCGCCGTGGCTTTGTCGTTCGCCGCATAAGCGAGCGGCCTGGAACCCTTCATGAGCATCTTGGCACGACGGGCCGCTACCAATACGGCCCGATACCTGCTGTCGACGTTCTTCAGGCAGGAGTACAAGACGTCTAGGTCCATCCTTCCACCTCCATTAAGATCCGTTGTAATTCTTCCGAAGCCACAGCCCTACGTTGCAGCCGTTCGGCTCGGAGTATGGCAGCGAGGTTCCGCTGCGCATCAGAAAGATCGTCATTGACGACCAGGTAGTCATACGCATCAATGTATTTCATCTCCCGCGCGGCGTTGCGCAACCTGATGCGCAGTGCCTCGGCATCTTCCGATCCCCGGCCCACCAGGCGCCGCTCCAATTCGCTCCGGGAAGGTGGCAGCAGGAAGATCAACACGGACTCCGGGAGGCTTTCCTTGAACTGCATGGCACCCTGCACATCCAAATCCAACAGCACATCATAACCCTCCTCATGATACTCGACAAGCTGCCGTTTGTCTGTGCCGTAAAAATTACCATGGACTTCCGCCCATTCAGCGAAATCGCCGGCTTCGATTTTATTGGAAAAATCGCCGCGGGAGATGAAATGATACTCGCGATGATCCACCTCACCCCGCCGTGGCGGCCTCGTTGTATAGGACACCGAATGGATGGTGTCCGGAAACTCCGCAAGCATGGAGCGAACAAGGGTGCTCTTGCCACCTCCGGAGGGTGATGAAATGACCATGTCGAGTTTTTTCCTGCGCGATATCACCAGCCCGTTAATCCTCTTTTTTGGCCTGTCGATTGACATTTTCGATACGCTGCGCGATGGTATCGTGCTGTATGGCCGAGAGAATCACATGGTCGCTGTCGGTGATGATGACCGACCTGGTTCTTCTTCCCTGAGTCGCATCGATGAGTTTCTGGTTGCCCTTGGCTGTTTCACGCAGGCGCTTGATGGGCGCCGAGCCTGGCACCACGACCGCCACTATCCTGGAGGCCACCACCATGTTCCCGAAGCCGGCATTCACCAGAGCCATTCCCTTGCCGCTGCTCATCGCCACCTCACTCCACGTTCTGCAATTGTTCCCTTATCACTTCCAGTTCGCTCTTGCAGTCTATCACCAGTAAGGATCCCCTTGCGTTGCCAAGTTTCGCCCCCATGGTGGATATTTCCCGCATGAGTTCTTGAGCGATGAAATCCAATTTCTTCCCGATGGTTCCATCCGTGCCCAAGAGACGTTCGAACTCAATCAAATGGGTCCGCGCCCGGTTGAGTTCTTCAGTGATGTCCGCGCGTTCGACGAGCATCGCCACTTCCTGTTCCAACCTGCCCGGTTCCAACTGCAGTCCCGATGCCACTCTCTGCAAAGCCTCCTCGAGGCGCTCGCGGCAGCGTGGTATATAATCCGCGGCGGCTTCATTGACGGCCGCCACCAACTCCCGCAGACGGACGAGAGCTGTCTGCAGGTCCCTGGCAATTGCCTTGCCCTCGCGTTCACGAGAGGCTTGCAGTTCGTCCAGTGCGGTTCCCAATCCGATTTCCACTCCCTGCGAAAGTTCCTTGATCTCCCTTGTTTCCTCCCGCTCCGTGAAGATACCGGGAATGTTCAACAGGTCACCAAGGGATAGGTCACCACTCAGTCCGATCACGCCGGCCGCTTCACGCAACGCGTTGACAACCGACTTCAAGTGCGCCGTGGAAATCATGACCTCGCGGGGAAGCTCACTCAAACCGTCGATCCCAAGCGCGATATCCACCCTGCCACGACTGATTCGATGCTTCACCTGGTCGCGGATCATCGGTTCGAGCATCATCAATCCATGGGGCATCTTGATATTGAGAGAGAGATACTTATGGTTCACACTCCGAATCGAGATGTGCAGGGTACCCATGGAACTCAGTGTCTGACTTTCACCGAAACCAGTCATGCTCAACACCACCACTCACCTCCATAACCAACTAATAATACCAAGTTTTCTTGAATAATCAATGCATTTATCAATCCACCCTTTCGTTTCGATATAAGGATTCCGGCTCGGATTCTGTCTGCCGGTGGGAGTGCCGGGAGGCGCGTTCTCAATGGGGTCGTACCCCGAATCTTGTAATGATCGTCGTGGTGCGTTGGCTTTCAATCATCCACAGCGGCCACGGAGACAAAGGATGCACTGCTGGCGTGACTCGAACATGACAAGACGCGGTGAATAGACAGGAGGTGGTGTCCTTATGAGGGAGTGAACCGACGGCCTTGGTGTGCCGGGGCAACCCACTGGACTGACCAAACGCGCCATGGGTGTGGCCTGATTGGTCCTTCCTTCGCCCCCGCCATACCAGTGGTGCTGATAAAGACACCAATGATGGCACACGAAGGCGCTTTTCGTCAGACAACCTCTCCTCTCTACTGGGCCACCTCAGGCGTATATCGAAACCAAAGCAATCCCCACATTTACCGCCTTTGATTTGATAGCTGTCATGCAGGTCCGGTGGATGCATTTCAAGGGTCACCGCTCCGTCCTTGGGGCACAGGGTGCCGCCCACAGAGCAATGTGCCTGTTGCAATCGGTGAATCGACTTGATGGAAGAAAGAAACCAGCCGTCGAAAAGCATTGATTGCCAACGATTCACATCGAACATTACAAGATTCCAGGTACGACCCCGGTGGGGGACGCCCACTCAGGTTGACAGGCACGACCCCATTGGATACATTTCTTCACCTTGAGCCAATGCGGGGAAAGTCATTACTTCATGGAAGGGTATCTTCTCGAAGATCGAATCGCCGAAATTGTCGACTGGTTTTCAGGGTTCTACACAAGTCCGGATGGATTCCCCTACTTCGAACTGGATGGTGACACGGGTACCCCCATCGGATGCCGAACTCTCATCGCTGAACTCGGAGACTACCTGCCGTTCCTGCTGCATTGCGGGGCCGAATCCTATGTGGATGCACAACTGAAGCTGTTTACCCGACGTTTTGAAACCACCTATCCTTTGTTCACCAGACCGGTGACACGCAACATCCGGGGTGTGCGCCTGGCGTTGCCCGGCGGCAGAAGTCCGGCTTACACGGACATACTCGATTACTCGGAAATCCTGTTCGGACTCATCGAGTGCGCTCGCGAGACAGGGAACGACGCACTGCTCACACTTGCCCACAGAGTTTTCGAACAGGTGGAACACCTGTTCTTGAAGAACGACCGTTTCTACAGTTGGCGCCTGGTTCATCTGAAACGGCGCTTTCCGTTGTGCGAGCCCCTGTCGGGCATGATCATCGAGGCGGCGGTCGATCTCTATGACAGCGGTCTCGGCAGGCATTATCTCGATGTCGCCGCCGCCGCGGCCCGGGTCTGGATCCAATCGCCGTTTTTCACCCGTCATCGGGTCTTCCCTTCAGGCATGGTTCACCGTCCGTTCATACGTCATCTTCCCAAGTTCCGCTCCGTGACCGGCCGGGCTGAACTCTGCAAAGCCAATACTTCCATGGTCTGGGCGCTGGAGGCGTTGCACCGGAGCACCGGTGAGGGGGAATGGCTGGAGGCGTTGCGTAACTGGGAGGCAGGTCTGCGCAGTAAATTCGGATCAGAAGAGGGTGGATTTTACCAGTTCGCCGCTTTACCCGGGCACACCCCCATCCACAATCCGATACTTTCGACCAATTTCGCCGTGCTCGAATTCTAT
This sequence comes from candidate division CSSED10-310 bacterium, assembly GCA_016932295.1. The sequence goes on along the minus strand of JAFGDC010000611.1, from coordinate 18,391 downwards.
GTCGACATGTTCGTTGCCACCACCGACCAAAAGATGCTGCACCATGCAATGCTGCTGGCCGATTTTTGGCTGGCGCGTCAATCCGGCGTCACGGGTCTGTTTCCGGACGAAAGCGACCGGCCGATTTCGTATCTCGACGGCAATACTGACCTGATCATCGCCCTGCTTAAAGTATGGGAAGTCAGTGGGGAAGAGCGATACCGCCAATCGGCCCGGCGCGCCCTCAAGGGTATCCTGCGATTCCATCGCTGCGACTTCGGTTACGTGCGCGAAGTGGAAATGAACACTGGAAACACCACCAATTCACTCATTGAGACCAGGTTTGTTTCTTTGCTGCTCAAGGTGTTGCTGGTTTTCGCCAAGGACTGGTCGATCACCGGGAAGAACGGCTGCGATTCGCTGGTGCGGGACCGTTGATGCCCTCCCGAAGCAGCCTGGAGCGACTTGCCAGGAATTCTGCCTTTATTTTTGCTGCCAGAGGATTCGAAACCCTTGGCGCTATCCTGACCGTCGCGCTCCTGACCCGGTACCTGGGAGTCGAATTGTTCGGCGATTATGCATGGATCATGGCGCTGGTCCTGTTCTTCCAGCCCATCGTGAACTTCGAACTGAATACGATCCTCACCAGGGAGATCGCCCGCAGCCCGGAAATGACCAGCGAACTACTGGGCAACGCACTGGCTCTAAAATGGATACTGATCGGTCTGTTCATCGCCGCCATGGCTCTCCTGGTGGCGCTCGTCCACCTTCCCGGTCCTTACATCACCGCGGTGGTGCTGGCCGTCATGGCGGAAATACTGCTGCAGCATTCAATGCTCTTCAGCGGCATATTCACCGCCTATGAGAGAATGGAATTCGAGCTGATCCTCACCTTCATGGGGAGACTGCTCGCGCTTGCGGCGATCCTCGCCTGTGTGCTGTTCGACTTTGGATTCGCCGCCATCTTCGCTGGTATGCTGTGCGCCGCCCTCCTGCGCTTCGTCGCCGGGTACCGGATCATCACCACCCGCTTCTGCGCCGTGCATCCCTTCTTGACCAGGAAACTCATCACCTACCTGTTCTCGGAAGCATTCCTGCTCACTATCGGCTCCTTTCTCACCAGCCTGTCCTTCAGAGTCGATATCTACATTCTCAAATGGCTGCGGTCAGCTATCGACATTTCCTTGTTCTACCTGCCGCACACCTTCGTCCTGCAACTACAGATAATCCCCATGGCGCTGGTTACCGCGCTCTTTCCAATGCTGTCCAGATGGGGTGCGACCGATCGCGACAACCTGAGACGCGCCTGGATCTCCGCCACCAGGCTGCTCACTCTTACCGGCGGCCTTATTGCCGTCATCACCACCGGCGCCGCTCCGTTGATTGTCAAGTTACTTGGAGGAAAGGACTTTCTTGCCGCCACCACATCTCTACGCATCCTGATCTGGTGCGCCGTGATCCTCTTTCTCAATCTTCTCTGGACCCATCTTATCATCGTCCTCCACCAACAACGATGGCTCATTGTGGGAGCGGCTGTCTCGCTTGCCGTGAACGGTGGACTGGACATCGTGCTGGTGCCTGCATACGGTCACATCGGCGCTTCTCTGGCAACGGTGGTTGGCTACTTTTCGCAAATATGCATCGTGTTTTATTTTATCGCCAGAGAGCTGCGAATGGATCGACAGATTCTCAGGGCGGTCCTGATTCCCCTCGGTATCACCGCGATCGCCACCATGGTCATCTATGCCACCGCATCCATTTCCATCTCCCTGGTGGGTTCCACTCTCCTCGGAGTGTTCGTCTTCATCGCCTCGATTCCTCTTGCCAGGGCATTGAGCAGGGAAGAGGTGGCCTTGCTCAAACGCGTCGTGGTGAACCTCCGCCAGAGGCTGACCGGGGTGAATCATCCCTGAAGAAGGTGGATGCGGTCAGCACTCCCCCGGGACAGTCACCGGACAGTGTGCAGTTCGAATAATTCCATGGCCAGCCCGGTGATCACCATGGGTGGTGCATCAGTCCTTGGGAAAAGAGTTATCTTATTGATTACAATAGGTTTCTTAAACTCAATGCGAGATGAGTAGGAAAACCGCGCCGCGCCTGACTGATCATGAAACAGCGCGGCCAACGGAACTGCTTCCTGCCTCGCACGCTCGGCGGTCACCGCGCCGGGTGCCGTATGAACGCCGCTTGTAAGCATGACGCTGAAGGCCTGACCTTCCGGCGCATCAATGACGAGATTTGCCAGTGGAAGGTTGTCAGATACGCTGTCGGTATCGAGATAGGAAATGAGATGGAGCGCCCGAATGGGGAAGATTCCGGCGATGGTGAAGAAGATCGGGCGGGGGGCATCCCAGATGGGCAGGCGTGACCAGTTGTAGTGACCCTCGGCAAGGAAAACGTTTGGATCGTATTGGGCGTCGGCACGCTCCCACGCCACGCCGTCCCGAGCGAGTCGCAGACCGCAGCAGAGACCGCTGAAGCGGGAGCCTTGGCGCACTTTCAGCAACTGCGTTCCGCCCAGCATATGCGCCTTGGAGAAGTCGGCGGTGACGAGGCTGACGGTAGCGCCCGAGGCGTGAAGGTAATACAGATCGACCACCAGCAGAAGTGCGGTCAGGATGACGACCGGGATCGTTCGTTGAGAACAGGCGGTGAGTTCAGCCCGGGAGAAGCGGTACAGGCGGGCACACATGGTGAGCAGGATGCCGGTCGCCAGAAGCACGGCCAGGGTGGTCAGGAACGAATCGAGGTTGCCGATCAAGCTGCTGGCCACAAGGCTTTCGGAGACCATGCGCACCAGCAGTCGCGGTGACAGGGTGAATTGCCTGAGCAGCATGGTGGCGCCCGGTATCTGTATCCAGGGGGCACCCAGTTCGGAATAGTAGTACTGAGCCATGAGCAGGAAGTTCCATGGAACGAGCAGGATCATGGCGCCCACCAGAAGCCGCTTGAAACGTGGAACGCCCGCGCAGGACTCGATAAGGGCGGCCAGCCCCAGCACCAGCATCGGGATGATGTTGATAAAGCGCCGCATCCCGAATCCGACTCCGAAGGGATCACGGCGGACTGCATTGATATAGAACTGCAGGGCGGTGACGAGCAGGATGGCGAGTCCGCTCCGCCGATGCCGGCGCAGCAACAGCGGCAACCCGAGGCAAGCTGGCAGGAAGATGGGATTGACGATGAACAGGCCCTTGAGCGAATCGAACAATATGACGCCGAACCGGGGTTGAAGCCATCGCATACCACCGGCTCCCTGTGGATCGGTAAAGGGTGTGCCGTACAGCGTATTGGTCATGATGAGTTGAGGGGTCAGGAACAGCAGGAAGGTGAATCCGGTCACCAGGTACAGGGGGAACCGCCGGCGAGTGTTCGGTGTTGAGAGCGGTTTGGAGAGATCGATCAATCCATCGATCATTGGCAGGACAGCGAACAACGCATTCTGGGAACGCATAATCGTGGCCAGTCCTCCGACACACCCGTACAGGAAGAAGAACCGCCAGTCGGAACGATCTCTGCTCTCGATCCAGAACCAGAGAAACAGGCTGACCATGAAAAAAGATGATGCATGGGAGAACATCGGTGTCACAAAGAGGAATGCCGGCAGGTTGGAAGCGAAGGCGACCAGCAGCAAGGCGGGGAACAGGGCGCTGCGGGGGGGGAAGAAGCGCCTGCCGAGACGGTGGATGATGAGCAGCCCCGCGTAACCCTGGAGGATGCTCATCAGGCCCGGCACCAGCAGATATCTGAGTTCGTACCCATTCAATGCGGCGCCGTGCGAAAGCAGCAGCGAAGCGGCATGTACCACCAGGTAGGGTAAAAGCCAGAGTAACGCCGGTCCGATGGTGAAGATATTGGGAGGATAGCCGGTGGGCTGCCACTCTCCCTGAATGTATTCGGCCAGCAGCGGCACATGCTTATAGGTGTGGAACATGCGCTCGTTAAAGAAATTCAGATCGCCGTCGAAGACCGTGGAGCGCACAAATTCATAATAATACGCACCGTCGGAACTGGCGCGGGGAAAGAACAGGACACAGGCGAGACCGAACATCAGAAGCAACAGGATGATTTCCGGCTGGCTCCAGGGAGTTGACTGCTTCATGTTGTCTTCCCAGCTTCTCCGTGCGGCCTGATTCTGCCGCGATCCGGTTGGTCGAGGAGACGTTTCCGGATTGGTGCACGTTTGTTTCCGTTCACCGAGGCTACATTGCAAGGTGAAACGTGTATCATAGTTACTCGTGATAGTCGACGGAGTATCCTCTCGATCATGGCAGACAAGAGGGTACGGGTAGGCGCCGGCAAGATTGGTGTGATAGGGTGAGTGGCACTTCGGCACAAGGATCGGTGAAGAATGAAGAAACACTCAATAATCAGCCTTGAAACGCTCCTCGCCTGGATGATCTGCCTGCCGCTATTGAACGATTTCCCGGCATTTTTCTATCCGCGAGGCAAGACGTTTTTCGATCTGCTTCCGGATTGGATTAAGAATCTGGCGGGTTCGCCCACAAATGCACTGGTGAACAATCCCATCGCCCTGTGCCTGGTATCGCTGGGCTGCGGTGTTCTGGTGATGCTCACCGTGCTGGATCTGGCGAACAGCCAGTCCCGGCTGGTGCATTTGCTGCGCGGCGCAGGCATCGGCTTCCTTATTGTCCTGTTAGTGATCATTCCAACATTCTGGGAAATGTACAACCGACATCTGACCAGTCCTCATTTGCACGCTCATGACGGGGGAGTGTTGCAAACCGAGGAGGCTATGAAAATGCTGCTGTCAGGAAAGAATCCTTACACCGAGAGCTACCTGGAGACACCTATGTTCGGGTATGCCAGGAGGAATCCCCAGGATCCGCCCCTGCACCACCTGCCTTATCTGCCATGGGTGTTCACCGGTTCGGTGCCGTTTTTTGTGCTTGTCCGGGCGCTAACCGGGTGGTTCGATCAACGCGTAGTCTACCTGTTGTATTACCTCGCTGCGTTGCTGGCGCTGCCGCTCTTGGTGGATGATCCGAGACGCCGCCGGCTGGCGGTGCTGTGTTTCGGTCTGAATCCATTCCTCGTACCGTTCATTGTACAGGGAAGGAATGATAGTATACCGCTCGCATTGATGGTGGTGGTCATGGTCCTTTTGGAACGTGACCGGTTGAAATGTGCCGGGTTCGTGCTGGGAGTGGCGATGGCCAGCAAGCAGTTTATCTGGCTGCTGGCGCCGTTTCTATTGACAGCGCTGGCGGGCGGGTGGCGCTGGTCGGCCTGGCGCGCGCGGCGCCGGCAGGTGTTGGAAGTGTTGATTCCCTGCGTCCTGGGAGCCGCGGTACTGATAGGTCCTTTTCTGATGTGGGATTTTGCCTCGTTCAAGGATGATGTGTTCGATTTCAACTCCGGCAAATCGGAGATTTCCTATGCTCTGGGGGGGACCCCTGGGTATGGTTTCGCCAACTTCGCCTTGTACCATGGATGGGTACAGTCGCGTAACGATTACTTCCCATTCTGGCCATTCATGCTTGCGGCGATGGTGCCGCTGAGTGTGGTGGTGCTGCTTCGTCTGGAGCGGGCGCCCAGCTTTGATGCTGGTTTGGTTGGAGGCGCGCTGGTATTGCTGGGGAGTGCTTTTTTTGCCAGGCTGCTTCATGACAATCATCTGGGATTCATCTTGGGATTGCTTGTGGTGGCACATTTTGGTGATCGATTGCACAAACCGAATGGTGAGCGTTTGTCGGTAGGGGACGCAACGTCGGATTGATGCAGTAAACGCGGTTTCTTTGTACGAGATAATTTCGTGGTCCGGATGCGGATTCAGTTTAGACAGAGCTGTGTGTGGCGGATGTCATGGGTGTTGGGTGATAACAATGGGGATGGTCTGCAGTGAATGAATTGGTGAGCGTTGAGTGTTTCGTCGGTGGGATGGAAAAACAATTTCAGGGTCTGGGTTGAATTGATTGTGAAGGACATTTGTCCGGTCGTGAGGTTAGTTTCCGGCGAAGTCGGATGGTATCAAGGTTCATTCTGATGAGAGTGCTGATGATTGCTGGTTAGGAAGGAGGGGGGCTTGCGCCGGCCGGTCAGTGTGTTGGCGCTCCCCACGCAAAACGTCCGATAAGATATATTATGTAAAGTTAGAGGTGGCGGCATGGGCGGCTCAAGCCTTTGCGCCCCAATCACCAGAACCATTGTTGATAAATTGTGGATAAGTTATCCACGCCTCCTGTGAATAACTACCACCACCCCGAATGCCCCACACCGGCAACCCAACCATCCAACCCTCCACCCGACCCACCACACACTCACCCTGGCATCAACCAACTCCCACACTGCACAATCCCCCCAGACTTACCACCCCGACTCACCACCTTCCCAGACACACAATGAGACGCTCCTGAATCTTCTTCACTCATGACGCGCTCCCCCTCACCATGCCGACAATCAACCCGCGCTCCCCCAGCACCCACACTCCGACACCCTCACATAACACGACACGCTTCAAACCAACCGGACTATTCTGTCACTATCCCGGACACCATCAAGAAATTATCCACCACATTCATATGCGGCCAATCCTGACAACCATCAAACCACCCAAAAACCACCGTCAAATCATCCCGCACAATCACCCAACACATACAACAGATACCTGCCGTCATCATACACCGGTGATCCACAAATACTGTCCAATAAAACTCGAACAGTATTAAAATAATCATTCCTGTACAATGACTTATCAATCACGATTCCGCCGATTCCCGCCTCCGTCATCCGCGCTATGTCACCTCTGAAACTCCCCGCATCACCCGGCCTGAAACCCCATTCAGCAGCATTCAATACCCTTAATAATCCACTCGATCCCAGATACCAGTTCCCATGTCCGTGAATGACTTCGAGAATCGGATGACCATGCCACAACTGGTAATAAAACCGTTCACGGTTCCGTAACAACCCACCCTTAATTCCCACAGGTAATTCAAGCAATGCTTTATGTTTAGGGATCACTGCCGCCGCATCATAGACAGGTGGAACACATGGATCGCAGCCGGGCAATGGATAAGGCAGAGGTGACAGGAACAGATAATCGATCACCACCAGAAGACAAAGAACACCGGCTGCCACTCTCCTTCCCTCTCTCTTGAAACCCGAAACAACCAACTGGCATCCACGGCCAGCCAGGACACCCAGGAGCAGCAGGGCGGGCTGGATCAGACGGAATGGTTCCAGCATCCTGGAAAATAAGGGAAGCCCATGGACGAACACAAGATACAGTGGCGAGAGCGGACCCGGCAGATGCACTCGTCCGGACAGTGGCAGGAACGGCCCCGCAGCCAAGAGGAGACAGGCTGCCGCGACACCCGCGAACAACCATGACAGCCGCCGCCGTTCCACTACCATCGCTGTAATCGCCAGGGCCAACACCGACAATCCCAGGTAATTGCAGCGATAGAACCTGGTAACCTCGTTCACTACCACCAGCCGGTCTTTACCGATGGCCAGGTATTCACCGATGAATGTCGTGTATCGGGAAGGGACGGAAGGATGGAAATTTTTGGCCATGAAATCGATTTCCTTCCGAACTTCAAGAAGATCGGAGGGAAGCATGCTGTTCCTGGCTTCGAGAGTGGAAGTCAGGATGAGGTAATAAGGTGACAGAAGGATTCCCGCCGTACCGCAAAACACCAGGGCGCAACGTGCCAGCCGGATTGTCCATTTCTTCTGTATGCCGGCACTGGGTTTTCGGAACAACAGATCTTCATCCGGACGACGTACCAGCAGCAGGTACCCCGCGGCCAGCAACGTGAGGAGCACCAGTGCCGCCTGGCCATGATACGGGCAGGTGAAGTAGGTCATGAAGAGCATGCCGCCTGCCGCCGCCGCCACCGGCCACGAGTGCGTGCGGAAGGCTTTGAGCACGAACAGGAGGAGGAGCGGCAGCCAGGCAAGGTTGAGGGTCTCCCCCACTCCCGATGACACCGGGTACGCCAGGACATACGGATTGAAACCGTAAACCAAGCCTGCAGGCAGAGAGCACCAGCCGCAACCGGTGAGATCCCGGGCCAACATCCAGGCGGCGGTGCCGGCCAGCGCCAGTTGCAGGATGATCAAGGCATTGTAGGCACCGTTCAGCGACAGGCAGCACCTGAGCAACAGGTACATCATCGAATTGGCGATGTCGATGGGAAAGAGCTTTCCTCCCGCCGGAAAGTTGATCATCTCATTGCTCAGCCAGTGAGCCTTTCCCGCCATGGCTTTGGCAATCCAGTCATGCTGCCAGATATGGACATAGACCTCGGATGCCGGATCGCCCAGAAGCCGGTGATGACGCAGGGTGGGCATGACGATAAGGACCGCCACCGCCGCGTAACCCGCAAGCACCAGCGGAATCAACCGTCGCTTAGTATACACGGGCCGAAACCTCGTCGTAGAGCTGCTGCAACAGAACGATATGACGGCGTATGTCAAATTGCGCCGCCGCCGCTCTTCCCCGCCGACCCATTCCCTCCCGAAGCTCTTCATCCGCCAGCAGACGGTCAATCGCTCCCGCCAAGGCCTGGACATCATGCGCCGGAACCAGCAGACCGGTCCGCTCGTGAGTGACCAGTTCGGGGACACCCCCAACCCTTGTGGCCACGACCGGCAGCCCCATCGCCATGGCTTCCAGTGCAACCATGCCGAACGTTTCTTCATGACTTGGCAGCACCAGCACATCCAATGAACCGTACGCCGCCACCATATTTTCCTGGAAGCCGGGCAGGAGGACCCGATCGCCGATGCCGAGACGTTCCGCCGTGGCTTTGAGCTTATCGGTGAAGCCAAGGTGTTCCAGCGGGGTTTCGATTTCCTCTCCGATGATGACATACCACGCTTCACGATCATGCCGGTGCAGCCATCCAGCCGCCTCAAGAAAGTCTCCCTGTCCTTTGCCGGGATGGATTCTGCCGGCCGTTCCCACCACCGGCGCCGTCGCGGGAATGCCCCAGGCCGATCGCCGCCCGGAAACAACCGGTGAAGGCGAGAACTCGTCCAGATCCACCCCATTATGGAGCACAACGACCTGTTCCTGCCTGCAAATTCCCTGTTCGATGAGCATTTCCGCGAGCGTGTTGGAAACCGCGACAAAGCGATCCGTCGCCCGGCGCACCATGCTGCGAAACAGCCTGAACAGTGCGTGTTTGAGTGGTGTCCGGATGATCGGAAAGGCGTGTACGCTGGTGAGCATGGGACATTTTTCCCGCATGGCGACAGGCGCGGCGATCATGGCGGTCCACAGGGAATTGGCATGGATGATCCCGATTCGTTCCTGCCGTACGATCCGGTGAAGCATGCGCCAGGCCTGGATGAGCGGCACCGCCCCGAGGTAGGTCTTCTTGAGGCCGGCCAGATCGACGTGATGGACGCTCACGTCTTTCTCACCATACATCATGGATAATCGACCAGGGCCTGGTACCACCACATGCGGTCGATAGTGGTTTCTGTCCAGGCCCGCCAGTTGTTTTAAGAGGACGGTCTGAGCGCCTCCGATGCCTTGAAAATCATCGAGGGCGAGAATGGGCAGCGGCGCCGTCATCAGTGCGAGCGCCTGTCGGTTCCGCGTCGGCGGCGCGTTATCCCCAGATTCAACCGTTGCAGCAGCGTATCGAGGTAGCCCCAGTCGGTGGCGAAAAAGGCTTCGGCGTAACCCTTGCCACCAAGCAGGCCGTGAGTGCGAAACCGATTGAGACCATCGGCGATGGCATGGATATAGTCATTGGTCGCCATCTGGGTCTGGTAGCAACGGATCGCCTCGCGTTTGGTCTCGATCTGCCCGGTGATGGGTATCACGAGGTTGGGCATCAACGGGCATGCCGCCTCGTAGCAGATGACCGCGGCAGTGGAGTGAGCCGCCAGTGCGGCGGCGACGGTGATATGAGCTGTCGCGGCATGATCGGGATGCACATCCAGAGGGAACGGCATGTAGACGAGATCGGGAAGCACCGATTCAAACACCGAACGGACCGCGTGAATACTGGCATCATCGACGGGCAGCGCTTGATCGGGATAATCGAGGAACCGCAGATCCTCTATACCCAGCATCTTGGCGGCCTGCCGCGCTTCCCGCCGCCTGGTTTCGATCAATTCAGCCTCTGTCCAGCCGCCCGGATTGCCGGCGCGGCCGTCCGTGAAGAACAGCACGTGAACCTTTTCTCCGGCCTGTGAATGTTTCACCAGCGTGCCGCCCGGCCCGAGCGTCTCATCGTCGTAATGGGGCGCCATGACGAGAATGCGTTTCCCTTCGGGACGCTCCAGCCGGTCCGGAAGAAAAAGAAGGTGATCATCGTTACCAATGGGAAATCGTCTTGTCGCCTCCAGCACGAACCGGTACATGACCTGATCTTTGATGCGTTTTGCCTTGCGGCGCAAAATACCGGCCATCACACGCAGTCCGAATCGCCAATGGTGATGGACCAGTTGCCGGCACGTCGTATCAAGCTGTTGACATGCGCATCCTCAAGCGGTCGGATGACATGATGGATGGTGGTGGGGCGGAGCTTGTATCCCGTTCCGGGGGGAGTCCTGGAAGCTGCCCCACCTTCCAGGAGCCATAACCTTATCACTTCCACACGCCGTTGACGGCAAGCCTCGGTAACCGCGGCCAGCAGTTCCGACGTGACGGCCCTGTTCGGACCGATCAATTCCAGCACCCACGCTTCGCGAGGTTCTCCCGGCATGATTCTGAACACCGCCAGGCCGGCCGGTGCGGACTCATCCCCCTTGACCGCGAACAGGTAGGGGGTATCCACCGGTTGCCTGTAGCGCCATTGCAGGTAAGCTGCATCGCGTAATCCTCTGATCATCGAATCCTGAGTCGGCGCAGTTTCGAGTCGTGCCGGATCCCCTGGGAGGCGGTCGACAATAGCAATATCTTTATACCTTCCGGAGCGACCTGTCAGGGAACCCACCACACCGACGGCACCGTCGATCATGCCGGGAACCAGCGGGATGCCTTTCCGCCTGAGGATATACCCGGGGCGCAGATAGCGGTTCCAGATAGGCATGGGACAGACGAGTTCCCAGCCCAGCACCTTTGTTCCCGCCGGCGTTGACTGCTGGTTTGGAAACCCGAAGGTAAAGGTGTAGCCATCTTCCATCAGCCTTCTATAACAGGCCAATCCCATACTCCTGAAAATTTTGATACCCCGCCATTCTGGATGAACCATCAAGTCGGTCTCCTGGTGTCCCACGAGAACCTGTCCATCAACCATGAATTTTCGGGGTATCAAACCGTAGAAGCCCACCAGACGGTCTCCGGCAACAGCGACCATGCGTACTGTCCGCCCATGTGGATTCTCATGGTACTTCCATTGCCAGTAGACCGGGTTGATTTCCTTGTGGAATGCCGCCTTGTACAGTGCCTGGACTTTATTGAATTCATCATCATGCATCGGTCGGATGTCGCAATCACTCATTTTTGCCTCGCCGGTTCTTATCAACGCGCAGCGGACGACAATCGCGGGGCCGGTCCCGCGCATACCGAGTCGGGCCGCCGTGGCTGGTTGTCCATGGAGTTGCCCATGGAATGGGTTGAGTATACCATGATTTGCGGGAGTTGTAGTCAATGAGTGAAGCGATTATGCCCAAGAGCGATGAGGATATCCACGAGTTTCTGGATGGCGATCTGACCATCCTTCAGAAGAAACGCGGCTGCCGCGTTTCGCAGGAATCGGTGCTGCTTGCGGGGAGTGTTGCCACATTGAAGGGCGCCGCCGCAGTTGATCTGGGCACCGGTTGCGGCATCCTGCCGCTCTTACTGGCCAGGACCAGCTCGATACCTCACTTCACTGGGATCGAGTTTCAGCCGGAGCTGGTGGATCTGGCCCGTCGGAACGTCAGGCTCAACGATTATGAAGAACGCATCGAGATTGTGAATGAAGACATCAGGAGGGTACAGCGCAGTTTCGAACCGGCCGCCTTCGATCTGGTCATCGCCAATCCGCCCTTCCGGCGCTTGCATGCCGGCCGTTATTCCTCTGATTCATCCCGACGGGATTCGCTGTACGAGGTTCAGATGGAACTGCCCGATTTGGTGGCTGCCGCGCGCTACCTGCTGAGGTACAAAGGCACAGCGGCGGTGGTCTATGGAGTGGAGAGGCTGGCGGAACTTGTATCGGCGCTCCAGGCGGGGGATCTGGAACCGAAGTACCTGGTTTTCATTCACCATCATCGGGAGTGCCGGGCGTCAGCAGTGATCGTACACGCCAGGCTGAGCGCCAAGCCCGGTCTTGAGGTTGGCCCGCCCATTACATTGAATGCTTCTTGAGCGCATCTGAAGTCATCAATCCAGTGGTCTTTCCCCATCTTCCTCGTCCTCCATGGTCAGGTTCCCCACCGCGCGCAGCAGGTTGGATTTGATTCCCCTGTGTTCGTTTTCCAGACCGGCCAGCAACGCCTTGATCCGAACCCGGGAGGGCGAGGCATGGACAGGAAACGGACAGGTGCGATCGATGACCGGCAGGTCCAACCGCTCCGCAAGTCGCGCGATATCACGTTCCCAGCAGGTGCACATCGGCCTGATCACCGTGAGTTGCCGCCGGGACAGCCAGGTCCTGGGAGCCATTCGTCCCAGTTTACCCCGGTAGAGCATCCCCAACAGGGCTGTCTCAATGACATCGTCGGCCTGATGACCCAGGGCGATTTTATTGCAGCCGTGCTCTCCGGCCACGCGAGCCAGGATTCCGCGCCGCAGGACCGCACAGAACGCACAGGGCGATTTGCCGGCCTCCCCATTCTCCACCACCACGCCACGCATATCGGTGCGTTCGATATGTATCTCGGGCAACCACAGGGGACTGCGGCGCCTCAGCTCTTCCGCATCGTACGTTGCGATGCCGGGCGCCACGTGAACCGGAAATACATCGAAATCAAAGGCGCTTCTGTATCGCAGGTAGGAGAGTAACACGAGCATCACCCAACTGTCCTTGCCACCTGAAAGACTCACCAGGATGCGATCTTCTGGTTCGATCAGGGCATACCTCGCGATCACCCGCCCGCAGTTCCTGCGGAGCTTTCTGGCCACGGAATCCTTGCGCATCAGCCTGAGGACCGCGTCGGGCGGCGTGCCGGTCATGCCGAAGGCTCCTCTCAAACCTTTCCGGCCGAAGGTGCAGGAACTCTCACCGGAGCACTCCACACACTTTCCGAAAGGCCCCCTTCATGCGATCAAACATCAAAAAGATGTGTTGCTCCAATCGGGGACTGATTCTATACAGCAACATCGAGAAGTGAACCAGTGCGTAAACGATAATATTCTTTGGAAACAATATGTTATGAAATATATTGTGAGTGCCGATGACTCTCGTGCCCCTGATTATGGCGCGGCGGACATCCGGCGGGAACGGAAAAAAGCCGTCCTCGAGCAATGAAAAATCGTTGTAGAAGCGTTTTCTGAAGTACGGATAATACGTATTCGTGCGGTATCGACGACCAAAGTTGTCTTCGAGCCACCAGTTCCGGAGTCCGAACTGCTCGGAGAATTCGCGGTATATTTCCGTACCGGGGACCGGAATCATGATGCCCAGCGGATTGAATTCATCCACGAACGAACGCAGACGCCTGATGATCCTGGTGGTATTGTTGACCTGGGCGGCTGTTTCCCACGGAAAGCCGAACATGAAACCGACAATCGACCTGATCCCCGCCTCGTGAGACCACTTGAGGACCTTGATGGCCTGCTCGATGTCCAGTCGTTTCCGGATACGTAAAAGCGTATCGGGATCACCGGTTTCAAAACCATAGAAGACCCTGAAGCAACCGGCCTCCTTCATTTTGATCAGGAGATCGGAGGTGGTGAAATCCAGTCTGGTGGTGCACTGCCACCGGAATGTCAAACCGCTTTCCAGGATGAGATCACACAGTCGTTCGACGCGATCGGGAAAGATGGAAAAGGTATCGTCCATGAATTCGAAAGCGGTGACACCATGGCGGTCGTGCAGAAACATCATTTCCGCGAACACGTTCTCCGCCGATCGCACCCGTACCTGGGCACCGAACACGCCCTTGTAACAATACGTGCACTGCGCGGGGCAGCCGCGCCCGCTGAATATCGGACCGAACGCCTGATAACTATCTGTGGAAGCAATATATTCTTGGGCGTTAAAAAGGTGTTTGGCGGGGAATGGCAGCGCATCCAGATTGTCGATGAGCCGGCGCCGGGTTGTTTCCACGTAGTCGCCGCCATCGTTGTAGATGATCCCCGCCACATCCCGAAGTTGACGGCGGCCGTTCAGCACGTCCATCAGCTCGACGATGGTCTCCTCGCCTTCCCCACAAACCGCGACATCGAATCCTTGTTCGAGCGCCTCTCCGCCCAGCAGGCTTGGATGTGGTCCTCCCGCCGCCAGCATGACCTCTGGGAAGCGTTTTTTTAACTCACGTGCCAGTTCGTACGCAGGCTGGATGAACATGACATTCAGGGTCATGCCGATGAAATCCGGTGCCCATGCAGCGGCTTCGGCGAGGATTGTCGGTATAGTGCGAACGCCATGCAGGGCGCTGGCATCGATGATCCCGATGAAATGCCCGGCTTTCTCCAGGACCGCTGCCAGATAAGCAAGATTCAAGGGAGGAGTGTAATTGAGGTAAAGGGATGGAGGAAACACCAGGAGCACCCGCCGGGCGTCGCGTTGCGCCCCCTCATCCGGCCCCGTGGTGACGGACGCGCTCATATCCGGCCTCTCACGGGCTTGACCAGGCTGTCACGCCCTTCATCCTGCTAGCGGCTGTTCTCACGCACAAAACGGGCGATGGAACGATCATAGGTGCGCTCGCTTTTCACACTGAAAAAACACGCCGGCAACTCACCCATACGGCGATGATAGTGCAGGCATTCACAGCATTTAAGCTTTTTATTGCAAGGCTCATAGGTACAGTTGCAGTACTGTGCGTTTTGTTCCATATTGTGACACTGAGTCATGGTCACTCCTTCTCCACAACTGCTTGAATCCAGGCAGCTTACATCGTGCACCTTACAGATACCCCGAAAACCAGTCAAGCCGCCCGGTGATGTATCGAAGCGCGCCGATGATGCCAGCAGTGATCGAGCAGAGAGTATCGAGCAGAGGTAAAGATAAAGGCAACGGCCACAATCCCCCGCCAGTGCTCATGGGGTCGCACCCTGAATCCTGTACTGTTCGCCGTGAAATTTTGACAACCAATGCCTTATAACATAACAGCTCACCGGTTCTTCAATCAAATTGATTCGCCGATTTTGACGGGCATACAGCCATGATCCCTGAAATGCCTGCATGACACCCATCCCGATCATAGGCGGCGGATTCAGGAAGGCTTGGACCCTTGCCGGGACTCTGCTATCATCGGTAACAGAAAGTCAGACAGGTGTTCCGTGCCGGAAACTCGCGCGCGGATCATTCGGAGGCTGCATGAAACAAGGCACCGATCTCGTAATGGTATCGACAATAATGGTTGTTTCGTTTTTTCTCATTAGTCCCGCGGTCGAAGGCGGCGGAGGAAATGCGTTCGGCCTCGAATATCCCTACTCGATCGGCGATCTGGTTTTTCCGATGGATGAAGGTGCCCATTCCTTCGCATCGCCTGTGGGGGGTATCGAGGAATGGAATCTTGAAGGTGAAGTGTGGGACGAAGCAAATCGCCGGTACCTGGTGCGGATGGCGTTCACCATCAATGACTTCATGTGGTTCGATGAGACAGGTTCATATGGGGACATGCCGGAATCGGTGACAGTGTCGGTGACCGACGCGGAAACCGGGTTCACGCGTTTCCGCTATGGAGCCCCTGCGATCCGCGGACATGAGGCATGGTTCGATCTGTTATGGCTGGCATGGGATGACGGCTGCCTGCACGGCACGGCGGAACCATTCGTGTACGAGACAACGATGGATGCGGTGGCCGAGGAGATCGGTTTCGATCTGAAACTGATTTCGCGATCCTATCCTTTCCCGATGGGTTGGACCGGCCGGGTTGCGTTCGACCAGTCCGCCTCCGGCTGGGCGTATGCCCTCCCGGAGCTGGTGGCGTCAGGTGAGTTGTGGCTTAGTGGTGACAGCCATTCTGTAACCGGCACCTTTTCTCTTCAGCACCATTGGTTTCCTCTTGATCTTGATGCCCTTCTCAAGTGGGCGTTCACCTACCGTGAGTACGACTGGTTCACCCTCAGCATGGAGGACGGCACGGAATTCATACTATGGGGAGTGTTTCCGGCCGGAGGAGGCGGCTATATTCCGGCGGTGAACATCCGGCATCCGGATGGCGGGATCACGTATTACAAGGAGGAGATGTGTGGTGCGGGCGAGAAGCCAGAGATCGTTGCCACCGGCTCCTTGAACAGTTCGTGGACCGGGCGGGTCTACCGTCATGGATGGCAGATTCGCCTGCCAAGGGATGGGATCGTGGCTGACTGTCATCCCGTGGTGACCGATCAGGAACTCACCGGCAGCATGGGATTGCTGGACATCAGCTACTGGTGGGGTGCAATCGATGTCCATGCTGTCTGCTCGGGGAGTGAAGTGAACGGGACAGGATTTGCCCGGATTCATGCCCGGCTGGAGGATTCGCTGACCGCCAGCCCTCCCCCATCATTGACCGCGATCGCCGGCGATCGGATCGTCAGCCTGGAATGGGCTCCCAGCCTGGATCCGGTGGTCAGCATGTACAAAGTTTACTGGGGAAATGATTCCCGCCGTTACCACGAAGTCGCCATGGTGGACGGAGTGACCAAGTTCCAGATTCGCAATCTCGGCAACGGTGAAACGCTCTTCTTCACGGTGACGGCGATGGACACCTTCTCGGGGGAAAGCGCATATGCCATCGAACGGTGCGTGACACCCGCAGGACCGGGCCTTCCGGTTGTTCGGGTGAGTGCTTCGGGAAGATGCTTCCGGGGCGGAGATACCGTATCGTTGCTCGCCGACATAAATAATCCCGGACCGGGGCACGAGGTGGACCTCTACACGATTCTCGCGATAGACGGTGAACTCTATTTCGGTCCAGATTGGGGTTCCGATCCGACCGCACCGCTCATTTACCTGAACCAAGCCACCACAATCGAGCATGCCATCTTGAATCTGCAACTTCCAGTGGACTTTTCCACTCCGGTCAGGGTGACTGCCTACACGATTCTGACCTACCCAGGCACGTTCGAGGTACTGGGTTATCCGGGATACGTGACCATCAATCTTGCGGCGAATTGAGGCGAGCCCGTACGGGTGCCGAATAAGACGGATACAGACTGTCAGAATCCTTCCTGATCCGGGAATCTCGTATGGGCAAGAAGTTCGGCGCAGCGATTTCCCACGACATCATAGCCTAACTCGGTGTAATGAAGTTGATCCATGAAAAGGTCGGCCGGCGTTGGCGCAGTCGTTGAAGCAAGTAATGGCGCGAAGCAATCATGCATGACATCCACCACCGCCACACCCTCTTCATCGAGCAGGTTGAAAACGGCATCCCGGAATCCGGACTCGTATGGGAACAGCGCCGTCCTGTCTCTGTCGATGAATGGCCAGGTCACCGTGACCACTGCCATCAACTGGTGTGAAAAATCATCACGGAGGATGTGAATCAAGGTTCGAAGATTGGTCTCGAAAGGTGCAGCCAGCACTTCATACGGCGCGGCGAGGAGGCGTTCCTCAATCGCCTGTTGCTCCTGCCTGGCTCGTTCCAATTCGCGCATATGCAGACAGGTAAGAATCGAAATCCTTTCCGACAGCCACCACCACGTTGCGCTTTTGGTTCGAATCTCCATCATCGTCCTGAACAGGGCGGGAGTCTTTTCACGAGCCTGAATGGCCAGATCCAGCTTGCTGTCTTCCAAAGGATCGTTCGGGCAAATACAGATGATGCTGAAACTGCTTTTTTCGATCACGTCCGCTTCATTACGACACCGCAGCAGGTGATGAAACTGACTCGTCGCCGGAACACCGAGGTTGATGATTTCAAGGACATCTCCCCTGCCTGCGGATAATCGTTCGATGACACTCGGCAGGCAGGCTGGTTCAGGCACGCCCCAGCCGTACACCATGGAATCGCCGAACATCAATCCCAACTGAAATGAACGATGTGGCGGGAGAATGGTAGGTTTGCCTTCCCGGTACCCCTGTTCGTTGGCATCTACGGCTCCAGGGCGGAGAGTGTAGCCGAACAGGTCATAACCGAAGACGTTCTCCCGGTGCCTGTGCAACGTCGGTGCATTGTAACCCGCAAGCGAGAAAAACAGGTTAATCGCCGTAACAAGAGCGACGAGCATGACTGTCGAGAACAGGAAGGCCGTGACTTTTTTCCGGCATCCGGGCATGGGGCTGCGGTCGTGCACTATGTGAGCCTCGGAGATGGTCCCCGGTCCACCCCGGGGATGCACCTGGCAATCCGATGGAAGGTCAAAGAATGCCGCTGTCAGGAATCATTGGAGGCACGATCG
>JAFGDC010000610.1 GCA_016932295.1 candidate division CSSED10-310 bacterium | reverse complement strand
GAGTTTCAATCCACGCCCTCGCGTGAGGGCGAACCCTGGCCGGTATGGGTGATGGCTGGCTCGACGATGTTTCAATCCACGCCCTCGCGTGAGGGCGAACGCCGGACCCGTCAAACCTCGGCCACAAACAATTCCAGGTTTCAATCCACGCCCTCGCGTGAGGGCGAACGTGGCCGGTGACCTGGTCGAGGTGCTCGAACATGTTTCAATCCACGCCCTCGCGTGAGGGCGAACCCATCCTCGTCTCGACTGTTATCACCCGTAATACAGTTTCAATCCACGCCCTCGCGTGAGGGCGAACCTCCCACGAACACGATAGACCGCGTATCTCATGTTAGTTTCAATCCACGCCCTCGCGTGAGGGCGAACGGTGAAAGAATGAAAGGCAAGATCGACATAAAGGGTTTCAATCCACGCCCTCGCGTGAGGGCGAACGTGACGAATGCAGATCACTACCGCGAGGTAATCAACGTTTCAATCCACGCCCTCGCGTGAGGGCGAACGATGGTCTGGGCCTATGGAGATGGCGGCGCAACTAATGTTTCAATCCACGCCCTCGCGTGAGGGCGAACGGAATAAATAAATTGAGGAGGTGCACGGATGAAGTTTCAATCCACGCCCTCGCGTGAGGGCGAACCGGAGAGGTAAATCCAGGTGAAACCGTGCACTGGGTGTTTCAATCCACGCCCTCGCGTGAGGGCGAACAGCAACCCTGATTATTTCCTGAATCTATGGTAATATGCAAGTGCTCTTACGCGAACCTCGTAAATTTCGATTCCCAATTCCCCTTGTTTTCTCATTTCCCTTTTTTTCTCCTTTTTTGATAGTCAATTACGGAATCGCGAACCTCCCCGGAAAACCATGTTCGCTCCCGGTTCGCTGATTCAAGCAATAAGTGGACCATCAGGATCATAGGCGCGGTTCAGGCCAACATGCTCAATCCGCCCTTTCCAATTGCTGCCAAGGAAGTAAAACCTCAGGCTGTCCTTCTCAATGTTTATCGCCTTCATTAATTGTCCACGAAGCCGCAACCACTGCTGAGGCTCAAGCAAACACTCGAAAACCGATTTCTGCACCCGTTGCCCCATGTTCTGGCAAAGCTTGGCTACCTTGCGTAGACGCTTCTCGCCGGCGCTGTCTTCAGTGCTCACATCGTAGGTGACAAGAACCATCATGGCTCGCCTCCTTGAGG
Source organism: candidate division CSSED10-310 bacterium (assembly GCA_016932295.1). The sequence goes on along the minus strand of JAFGDC010000610.1, from coordinate 11,468 downwards.
AACCATCTATTTCTTTATCTCCATAGGAAAGGCGGATATGCCTCCAGATCCCCCCGCAGAAACCGCGCCATTAGCAGCGCTTGGGCGAATGGAATCATCCCGATTTCGAACTTTTCATCGAGGAAGGGGTGATAGAGCGATTCCTGCTTACGCTCCTGATAAGTCCTCAGCACAGTCTTACGCGCCTCATCACTCATCATGACTGCGCCGGTCTCGGTTTTCACGAAGTCCCTTCCCTGAATTTGTCTTCGGTTGATCAGCGTGAGAGTGACCCGGTCGGCAATCACCGGTCGAAGTTCTTCCATGAGATCGAGGGCCAGTCCGTGCCGTCCTGGTCGGTCTTTATGCAGAAACCCCACAGCCGGATCCAGACCGACGGACTCCAGCGCCGAGGACACGTCATGAGCCAGCAACGTATAAACGAAAGACAGTATGGAGTTCACATTGTCCAACGGTGGTTTTCTCGTGCGCATCCTGAAGCTGAAATCACCCTTCTGGGCAGTGATAAGATGATCAAATACTCCGAAGTAACTTTTCGCCGCCTCGCCTTCATGTCCTCGGATTACATCGACCGATGCTTGTTTCTGAAGAATTCGACCGATACGGGCTAGGTATCGCGAAGCCTGTTCCAGGTCCCCGGCGTGAGGGTGGTCTGTATGATCCCTAAGCGCCCGCAGCAGCACCAACCTGCAGTTCGCCACCTTGCCCAGGACCAACGCCCGGGCGACCTCGGCGGTGGTCTCGGGATCGTCGGCGCAGCGGTAGTGCCGCCTTCGAAGAAGTACGTTCCCTGGAATTTGACCCTGCACCCGCGCCCAGAACCGTCCATACAGACTCATGAAAGAAACCGACACGCCGCGCGCGCAGCAAAGCCTCAGCAGTGAAGGACTGCACGAGACCTGTCCGAAGCAGACAATACCCTGGAGAGTGTGCACGGGAACCCTCAGGCGGGTACTGGCTTCAATCCGGACCAGAACATTCTCCCCCTCGTGGGCCAGATATGACTTCTGGGTCATCACATAGAGCGTATTCAACAGACGCCTCAAGTCTCGTCCTCCTTGCCCACGGACGACAGGTACCGCCACACACGGCGACGACCAGTAGCCGCCTTCGGCAGGCAGATGGAACTTATTGAGCATGGGTCGCACTTGGGACCGTATATGGCTGGAGGTGTTATGCCTATGGCGACAAGTTCATGGAGACGAACAGCGTTTTCCTCGGTGGTCCGGCGCAACTCGTCAGTAAACCGAATCTCCTGGCGGCGGGTCGATTTACCCCAGAATATCGCGCCGCCAGGTATGACAGCTCCGAGCATCTCTTCTAGACAGATGGATTGGGCGCAGAGTTGTACCTCGTAACTGAACTCGCGCTTGCGTATACCTCGCTTGTACTCGATAGGAAATGGCCGCCAACAACCCGGCACGCCAGGAAGAGAGACGCCGGAGGAGACGCCATGGAGCGCCTCCTCCAGTTGATGAAATTCCACGATGTCCGCCCGTCCTGACAGGCCCAGTCGCCTTGAGTGCAGGTACAGTGCACGAACGATGCGTATGCTGCCGCGTATTTCGGTGCGTCCCGTTGTGTCAGCCGCCTCGTGAAGCAGCGTTCCTTCCGCCGTTAACACGTTGTCGGCCCATTGCTGCTCGAGACACAGCAACGCCGCCCGTCGCTCGCAGTAGACGAAATGCTGAAGAAGAGACAGCGGGAGCATGTCGTCTTCAGCGTACATACTACAGTTCCAATAGTTCGATACCTGCGGGAAGGCTTGCGCTGACATCTTCGATCATGGGAATAGTGTAATCGTCGATGGAACGACCCATGGCGACGCCTTCCTTAAGGTGGATACCCTTCTCGATAAGGGCGAAAAGGTCATGAGCCGGCGCGCAGCCCAGTTTGGCCTGGCGCGCACGTTGTTCTGTATTGGAATCGGTGCCCACGTGTTTAAAAAGGAAGCCGGGGCGGTGGACGGTCATGAGACCTTTACTGGCTGAGCGGTCATGCTCGTACATTCCCTTGATGGCTTCGCGAAGCAGGGCCAGGTCCTCCTCGGAAAAACCCGTTCCCTCGGCTAGGTTCGCGCTTATGAAGCCTTTGGCGATATAAAGACCGTAGGGGATGAGCGATTTACGACCCATTGTTCTTAATTTGTCCTCTGGCTGCTCATTCTCCCATTTCACGTAATCGGCCTCACACTTGGCACCCTTCACGTTCTCAGCTACAGCCATGCGGGTGATTGAGATTTCCAACTGGTGAATGGGATGCACCGAGCGGGCGAAAGAAATCTGGACCGGGCCTCGGACCTGTCCCGCGTTATAACCGGTGCTCATGACCGCGCCGAAGGTGCGAACGTCAAAGAAGTTGCGGCACATATAGTCACGGGCTGCTTGAACCTTGTTTTTCGGTGCGCCCTTGTCCCCTTCGGGAAGACCGCCCGTTTGCTCATGGGCTACACAAATGGGTCTGTTCAGGTTGGTGGCGTGTTCCACGAAAATGGCATTAGGTGCTTTGTTGCCATGCGCTATCTGTACATAATTACGGATGCGGCGCTTGATGGCCACATCCGAGACCAAGCCGTGCAGGTCCTGCGGATCCATGCGGGGAGCGTTGCCAGCGTCAGGGTCTCCGTTGGGATTGCCGTTCTGGCAGTCAAAAAGGAAAAGGAACTCATAACGGTTCTGAATAGAGTTTAACATGAAAGATCTCCTGTTAATTGAAATGTTATCTGTTCGGTGGCTATTCATTCTGATCGTTCTCGTTAGCAGCCTGCTTCTCTGCCTTGCGTTGCGCGGCCTCATACCTGTCGTGAGCCATCTGCTGGTAGAAACCGAGAGCAAACAGGGTCTGTTCTTCGAGGGTCAGCGTAGCTGGAATGTAGTTGCCAAACCGCGACATGACTGACCCGATTTTTTTCTGAAAAGCGCCGGCTGCCCGGGATTTCTCCAGGTGGAATTGGGCCGTGCGGATGAGTCGGCCCAGGACGAGTGCGGGGGTGGAACTGGCAGCGGCATAATAGCGTTGCACGACACCGGCGCCGACATCGCCCAGAGCGTTGTACTGCAGGTCGGACAGGACAGACATGAGCCTGCCGCAATGGTAAGCGGCATTGGGATGGTTTTCGTTGAGATACGGCTCCACAGTGAACTCCTTCTGGTGTTTAAGGTTGCGGTTTAGAAAGGCCTTCAGAAGACCGAACCGTGCATGTGAAACGTTTTTCCCGTTTATAAAATCGAGCCTAACCCGGCTGAGAGCATTTGCCATGGCCTGTGCTGGGAGGACCGCCCCAGTTGCGGCAGTGTGCCACATTTGGGTTACGAAAGATCCCGAAAGTTCATCAATCTCTCGTACGGTCGATGCTACTACAGCGAGAAACTTTGGATTGGATGCGAGCTGCGTTCCCTCACGGTGAACAATGGAAAGATCTTCGAACCATGACATTACGTTGCGGACCAAATCAGTAAACGCACCTTCCATCCAGTCCCGCACCATGACCCGACCTGATGCACCGGACATCGTGAGCGCGAAGTAGTTGTTCCCGGCAAGGTCGGGACGGCCCCCCTCACGGATAGAGGTGAGAAGACCCTCGGCCCGTGCTTGGGCATTCCGTTCATCTTGCTCCGGTGTCACCTCGAGCCAAGCGAGGGGATCGTCTTCGGGGGGAACAGATTGTTTGTACCAAGAGACCACTATGGCACCGGCCAGCTTGCGGCCGTGTTCTCTGATAAGGTGATTGAGCGATGACCGGTATTCAGCCATGGCTTGCTCGGACACGGCGGCGTTAAGTGATTGCGAGAAACCATAAGATCGGAAAGATGCCTTGTCATACCCGATCAGTGAGTCACCGGCCTGAAGTCCGCCCACATTGGCTAGTCCGGCAATCTTGAGGTGGGTACGAACCGGCTCACAAAGCTTCCCCGTCACAAAACACCGCATAGCATCGGTATCGAACGGCGGGTGCTTTGACGATACTGACTCCTTTTTGTCGGAAAGGTTTTCGCGGAACGACCGCCAAAATTCGTTCCACAGGGTAGAGTCGATAGGGAATGAGCCTTCAATCAGAAGTGTAACCTTGTCGGACGATTTTGCCTTTTTCTCTTTGAGGCGTGTCCTGATTTCCTCGAGGATTTGTTCGTTGGAAAGGAGACGTGCTGCGACTCCAAGTTCCGGTTGGGCTTCTGCAGCCTCCTGTAGAAGTCGAATGAAGAACGAATGCTTTTCTTCAGTTCTTTCTATGGTTTTCGCCGGATCATTAGGTTTGTGAAGGAGGGTGACGACCTGTGTTGTTTCGGCCAGGAAATGGCATCGGGCGCCGTCTTTGCATCCTCCAACAAGTTCAGGCTGACTCATGTCCGGGCATCTGGCGAACTCTCGTCCAGGATTCTTTTTTGCCTCTGTGTCACCCAACTCGTGGACTTCGAGGAATCGTCCGTCCGATGCGAATTCGATGGCCCACTTGATGGTCTTGGGTGCAAAGCCGGGTTCAGCGACAAGGCCCTGGGTACGCCCAAACTTCAACAGCAAGTCAAGCATGTGTGCCACCTCCTTCCGGCTTTAGGACAGAGGTACTCTCAAATGAGGGAATGTCGAGAACACCGTTGACGACCTTTGCATGAAAGAGGCTTATAAACGGCTTGTCCTCGCTTGTGCCGGGCCGTGACAAATCAAAGACGTCGTAGAGCATTAAGCCTAGATCCTGCGAGTATGCGGCCGGCGGGGGCGGCTCTTTATCTTCGACGAGGCGGAAGTATGCGGGGAACTCGCGGCAGCCGAAGCAAGGCTGGAAGAAGCACTGACCTCTCCTGGCACGGCGACGGAATTGCTCAACAATACCGTTCACGTTGTCAGTTTCGTTGAGCCAGGGTCGTATCTCGGCGTGCAGGCGGTAGTGTACGTTCTTCAGTGCCATGGTCTGTCGTTGTGTCCTGCCCTTCTGATCGGTCCCTAGGGCATTCTTGTCTCCGTCGGCCCAGAGCGGCTCCGGATTCACCCGACCGGAAACCCACTTGTCCACTGCCGCTGTTATCTTGTCCTTCACCTCATTACGACGCAGGGCGATGTAGACGGGCGGGGTGAGCACCTCGATGCGGCAAATCTGCCAGCGGAACTCTGTGCGCTTGAAATAGATGGCATCGAAGATGCCACGTGCTGCAGAAGGTGTAATCACCGGATAGCTGAACCGTTCCACCTTTAGTTCAGGTCTGCTGAAGCAGGCAAATTCGCCCCAGACCTCCAAGACTTGGTGATGGTTGCGCATGAAACCTCCTTTCTTCAGGCAATTGAGATTGACAGGCAATCTGGCAATTCAAGGCCCTTAAGTTCGCGGTCATAGTGCTCCTCGCTTCGGCAGATGAACCAGTCCGGAGAGTTGCTACCGTCGCGTAGTCTCACCGGCTCAATGGCGCTCCATACGTTGAGTGCATCTGGTTTGGGCCGGAATACTCCGACGGCGTGCAGGCGTGCATCCTGAATCCACTTGGCGCTTAGCCCTTCATTTCTTGCACGTTCGGTCAAATCATGGAAGACCACCAGATCATATGGCACCAGGATGTTGACGGTGTCCTGCTTGATAAGCCGGTATTCCTTGGCAACTTTTGGAAAATCCTGTTCTAACACGGCAGCTTGCAGGGATTCTCCTTGCCGGGTCAGATCTGCGATGGCATAGAGCTTTCGGTAATATGTTTCGAAGGTGGAAACATCGTCGACTGAATCTAGCCATTCCGTGCCGTGCAGCTTAAGCAGTGACCTTAATATCCCAGCGGCCTGACTATAGCCGCCGGGGGGATAGCTTTCGTCCTCGGGGATGAAGACAAAAACCCTTCCTTTTTCCGTTATTATGCCGTTGCGGTTGCATCGCCCGGCGGCCTGGGCGATCGCGTCAAGTGGTCCGAATGCCCGAAAGACAACCGGAAAGTCAATGTCAACCCCCGCCTCCACGCACTGTGTCGAAACCAGCCGGCACGGTTTCTTACTGTCGAGACGTGCACGCACCAGCGCCAATACGGCAGTTCGGTGCTTCGGGCACATGTTGGTGGACAGATGGTAGATGTTTTTCACACCGTTCCTTTTTAGCAAGCCAAGTAACTCGATGGCATGGCGCTTGAGGTTTACGATGCACAGAACGCGCTCGTTGGCGGCAACCTTGTCCGCCATTTCAGACCATGTTGTGTGGTGTTCCAGGTCGGGCAACTCGACTACCGTTCTGCCCGCCATGGCAAACAGGGCGGGAACATTAGAGACGATCTCCCTGGGCTGCCAACCCCATGAGTCCTCCCCCTCCAATACTGCCTCGTGAAGAGACGAGAAGGCCGGCTGTGTCGCTGTGGCGAAGACGACCGTCGCGTGGTAGCGGCTTGCCAGGTGCGAGAGTGCCTTCAATGTCGGAATGGCCAATGAAAGCGGAAGCGTCTGCACCTCGTCGAAGAGAATTATGCTTCTAGCGACGCGATGCAGCTTGCGACAAGCCGATGGACGGTTGGCGAAAAGAGACTCGAGCATCTGTACGCTGGTGGTGACGATAAGCGGCGCATCCCAGTTTTCCGCTAGGCGCCGGGCCAATTCCGTTGACCTGTCACCGCCGTCGCCATCTTCCTGTCCGGATCTGGTGTTCAGGCTGTGATGTTCAAGGATGTATCCATCTCCCATGGTTGAGTGGAAGATATCGCGGTAGACCTTCGCCGTTTGTTCGATGATGCTCAGATAGGGAATCACCATGATTACGCGGTCAAACCGCCCTTCGTGTTTTCGAGCATGTTCGAGGGCGAAGGCGAGCATAGAAAGCGTCTTGCCGGCGCCGGTAGGTGCTGTGAGTGTGTAGAGGCCGGGAGGCTGTTTCGCCGCATCTAGGCAGTCCTTCAGCAGGGAGTCACGTATGGCCAAGACCCGTTGATCAGTCGACGTGTTCGTCGACAATAACTCGGCGCGACGGGTGATGGCGCAAAGTAAGAGGTTGAGGGCAATAGCTGGCTGAAGCGGTAAACCGGTCTCGCGCCAAGTTTTATGCGCTCCAGGAGCGGCTTCGAAATGGGCTTCGGTTTCTACATAGTCAGCATCCACCAGTGCGGAAAAGAGCATCCGCACGTCCAGCATTGCCGCCACGGTTTCCTCCTGGCGTGTGAGTAGCGGCACCTGGACACTTGGTAAGGTGGTGATACCATGATCTTTAAGATACCCGATAATTCCCTTTGTATCATTGGTCGACAACCGAAGTCCGAGCGGATGTCGGATGACCAACTTATCCGGATTGAGGTCTGACAAGGCATCCTTTGTCCCCTTCTGAATACCTGTATGATGTCCCTGAATGGCAAGAGCGGCTGCGATTGAACGGAACTTCACGAGAGCCAACCATGCACCTATTGACCAATGATCTAGGCCACCAACCAACCCTTTGAGGCGCTTCTGGAAGAGTTCTGAGCATTTCCCTGAGTCGTGAAGCAGACCGGTAAGTCGAGCCTCGTTTTCTGCGCCAAACCGTTCTGCAAACGCCGCACACCGGTCAGAGACATCACTCAAATGGTCTATGAGCGTTTCCTGCACACCGTTGCGATTAGCACTGTGCGCGAAATAACTGGTTTCTGACATGGATTCTCCGAACTATTAGATATTGCCTGCAAATGCGTTGCAGGTAACTCCGACACACTATTCGGCGGAAGGCGAAATAAGCTTTTCGGAACAAGCGTGATTTCCAGTGAACTAACTCTGTCATTCTTTTCGCTCTTTCACGACGACATTCTTGATATAATTAGTCATTGTCCTTCTTTATTCTGCGAGGAGCGATCCCTTTTCAGCAAAGATTGTATGATGATCCTACCATGGAACATGTCGTTTTACCATTCTGACCGCGATTTGATTCGGTTACTACTTTCTTGCTGATCATCGGTTATGCTTCATGTGTCAATCCTGCTTGAGCAAGCGGCTGAGTGGTTTTCTATGAGGCTGCGGTGGTGCTGCAGTAAGCTTGTTGCTATGCTGAGAGGGGCAAGGAGCATTTCTAAAAAAATCCTTGCCCCTTCCTCGTGAGCATGCCGATTTCATTTCATGATTCGATAAACAGCGAGCGATATCGATCAGTAAAGTTGGACCGACATCATAGACTGGATCTCTGTTCGACTGCTTGGGTGAGACAAACAACCTCGTTCGCGCCATTCAATCTGAAGTTCCCGCGTCCAACATGGCGTACTATGCCTGGCACACATAGGTTTCTATGTGTTTTGGTTTCATCTGCAACCTCATTAATCCGACTTTTCCGGTTCCACAAAAGGTGCTTCGCATTGAGTGTTAACTGACCCTGAGGCCTCAGCGAACCGGCAGAATCCTACCCGAAATCCTTATATCGAAACTTGAGTGGTCGTTACCGGTACTGACGATAACCCGTCGAGATCGATTCGGCGGTTTGTTTTCATTACATGTGCCATAGGAGGATAAAGAAATCCGACAGTCAGCACAGCTTCCGCGCGAACGCTACGTTGATTGGCATCAAAGACGAACCGTTGGCGACGTCACCCGGTAGAGGTGCCATTTCTCTACCTGGCCGGCAAGCTCCAGGCCGGGTGTCAGGTTCAACATGGAAAGGTCATCGTCCATGGTGGTCACGATATAGCGGATGTTCATACCTCGCAGCAGGGTCGCCGGATCATATGGGGGCAGCCGCCAATCCAACGAGAACTGGTCGCTCCGCGTAACCCATGTCAGCAGCATGACGACATCGTGGTAACCTGCCTGCAACCATACCGCGCCATCCCCTCCATCGGCGTCCCGCACCCGGAGAGTGGTCCTGACGATCCGGCCGTCGATCTGCAGTTCACAAGGATTCACACTGTTCATCCTGAATCCGTACTCACCCGTCAGGGGCGCGTACAGTTGACCCTGCCACCTCACCGTGCAGCTCTCGATCTCCTCATTGGTGCCGGAAGCAGGTTCCGGCCACTGACTCGGGACAAGTTCCGGCATCCAGTCGGCGCTGTAGATCGTCCTGGTCGAACCATTCATCGTCTTGACGAAGAACAGCTTGGTCAAGCCCTGGTAGCCGTTGATGTCACGCAGATAGGTGCCGAGCATGCGGCGCCATCCGAACAGTGGCTTGACATGGTTATAGTAAACGCCACGCAGGCCCGGCTGACCTGCGGGAGTCCTGAGATGCTCCACCGGCACCAACTCCATCGGACGCTGTCCGGTGCTCCAGTAAAGTTCACACAGGGTCGAACCGCCTACTTCCGTATACTCGATGAAAATGGGGATGGAACCGGCTTCCAGCCGCACCTCGCCATGGTTCCACTCCGGCGCGTGCGGTTCCAGGTTGCTGATGACCACCTCCTCCCCCAGCCACACCCGGATGCCATCATCACTGGTGGTGGAAATGCGGTAGGTGTCCGTAACCGGCACGATGAGCCGGCCTTCCCAGGTGACGCTGAAGCGATCCGGGTTGATGTTCGGAGCCGGACTGCCTTCACCCCAGGCAAAGGCGATCGGGCCGTCGATCCTCTCCATGGCGAATTCGACATGAGGATCGGCGAACCACAGATCGCTTATGAAGGGTGTATGGTACAACACTTCCATGCCCGGCGAAGGATTCCTCGATAGATACCCGCCGACGATCGGTCTCCCATGGACCGTCTGACAGAACATCGCAGACAGCGGGTTCTGGTGATCCAGCAGGGCGAACTCACCGGCTTCGGCCGCCAGGTCGTGGTAGAAGGCCGGAATCGCCAACTCCTGGGTTGGAAAGGCGGCGGGGAAATACTCGGCCAGCACCAGCACGATAATTCCTCCGGTGAGCAACCAACGCAGTTGTCCTGATCCGCTGAGCCGCTGTCGCAGCCGCGCCATCGTCACCGCCGCGATTACGGCCATGGCGAACAGCGCCAGGGAGACGAATCTGGATGGTACGCCGCCCAGGCGGAGCGGCGGGATAAGCAGGAGAATATTGTAAGGGAGAAGTGCGGGGCCTATCGGAGTGCCGCCGATTCGCAATCCGGGACCAAGGGCCATGACCAGGGAAAACGGCGCCAGAAGTTTCCAGATCCGCAACCGCCGGTCCCTGATGAAAAAGCCGGCGATGCACAGAACGAGCACTGTATAGCCCAGGTAAGCACTTTGCTCGACTCGCTCACCTGTCCAGCGCCCGCGGATGGATTCAAAAGGCTTGCCATACGCCGAGATGCCGCTCGGGATGAAAAAACTCTGCAAATCGGCGGAGAAGCTGGCGGGATCGTGCCCCTCGGCTACAGGGTGGGTATGCAGGCTGCAGTACATCGCAAGTACATAAGGCGCAAGCAGGATTCCCGCGAGGCAGAGAACGGCCAGGCCACGCCTCCCGCGGGTGATATGCCCAGAGATATCCACGGCCTGACCGCGGCAGTCCAGGATAAGTGCGCCGGCCAACAGCACCATGTATATGAGGTAGTAGTAAGTGGTGAACGGAACGGCCGCAAGCGTGCCCGCCGCCACCAGGCAGGGCCATCGGCGGCGATGCAGAAGCGCCCAGGGTAGTGCCATGGCTATGAGGGGAAACCAGGCGGTGGAGATCAGGTTGAGATGACCCGTGGAATGCTCGAGACGATAGGGGCAGAACGTGAAAATGACCGACCCCAGCACCGCTGCGGCACTGTCCCCGGTGATCCTCCTGACCAGCAGGAACATGAGCAGGCCGGTGCTGAGGAATGAGAACACCACCATGCTGTTGTAGCCCGCCACTGGTCCCCAAAGTTCGATGACGGGCAACGCGATCAGTGCGTTGAGGAAGCCGTGGGTGTGAAAATAGAGGTACGCTCCGCCGGGATAAAAGAGCAGATCGGTGAAAAACGGATTATGAGGACGATGGAACAGGCATTGGTCGAGCCACCAGAAATTCCATACCGTCTGCCACGCATCACCCGCGCCGATGGTGCCGGTGGTGAACCTGTTCATGGCGGGATGAAGATAGACAAGCGTGACCACCATGAGGAAGCATCCCACCGCGACGAGTCGCGCAGCGCTTTTTTTCGGTCGGAAACGATCCATGATCGCCCTATCTTGAATATGCCATGAGACGATCTCACGAAGTCTACAGTGTATAAACAGAAAACGCCTGGTTGTCTATCTCAATCGCCTGGAAATCGTTCCGGCCCCTGGACCGGGAAGCTGCCGCGAAGATCGGTCAGGGTTGGCTTCCGGCCAGATCGAGTTGTTCCTTTAGACGGGCGATGCGCTCCATGTCAGGTTCCACCAGTCCGTCATATACCGCCAGCATTTTTCTGAGCAGGGAAGGAGATTGTGGATTCAGTTGCAAGGCCTGCTCGTAGTGCTCGAGCGCGCCCGGGCCATCCCCCAGCCGTTGAAGAAGATCACCGAGATTGACAAGGGGGACTGGATCCAGTGGCGCCAGGTCGTGGGCATGGCGGATCGCGGCCTCCGCCTTGGCGAATTTCCCCGCCGCCGCCAGGATGTTGCTAAGGTTTAAATACAAGCGAGGATTTGTCGGTGACTGCCGGACGGCT
>JAFGDC010000010.1 GCA_016932295.1 candidate division CSSED10-310 bacterium | reverse complement strand
TTGGGGGAGGTTTGGGGGAGGTTTGGGGGAGGTTTGGGGGAGGTTTGGTCGAATCCTGATGCGTGGTCAGTCGCTTCAGATGCCGCCTCGGCCGTCTGCATCCTGGGGATTGGATCGGTGGCCTTCGGCCGTTTCGAGCATCTCCAGGTCGCTGTTCTCTTCCCGGAGAGGTGCGCCGCCGCCTGCAAGGACCACCTTGATGGTCTCCATAAGGATGCGCAGGTCAAGCCACAATGATTTATTGTAGATGTAGGCCAGATCGTACTTGAGCTTGTTTTCCGGAGTGGTGTCGTAAGCGCCGTTTACCTGCGCGAGGCCGGTGAGTCCCGGTTTCACTTTGAGGCGTTCGTGATAGGCGGGAATCCGTCGTTCGAATCTTTCGACAAAATAGGGTCGTTCCGGTCTCGGTCCCACGAAGCTCATATTTCCCTTGAGGATGTTGTAAAGCTGGGGAATTTCATCGAGCCTGGTGCGGCGCAGCCAGCCCCCAAGCCTGGTCACGCGCGGATCGTGCCTGCCGCACCAGACGGGTCCGGTCTTGGTCTCGGCGTCTTTCACCATGGTGCGGAACTTGTAGATGGTGAACAAGACGCCGTTCTCACCCATCCTGGTCTGGGCGAACAGGATGGGGCGGCCGGAAGTGACCAGCAGCAGCAAACCGACGAGGATCACCACGGGTGCGGTGAGCAGCAGGCAGACCGTCGCTAAAAGAACGTCGAACACTCGTTTGAACGCCTTGCTCATCGGGCTGTCCGGTTCTTTGAGGATTTCGATCAGGGGTATGTCATGTACGCGCAGATGAGAGATGCGGCCGAGGAGTATTTCGTATGGAGACGGCAGGATGCTCACCCGGACCCCCAACTCGGGCGCTCCGATGAATTCATTGACCACTTCTTCCTGCCAGGTGGGGGACGGAGCCAGAATCACCTCCTTGATGTCATGACGCTCGGCGATCCGGACGACATCCTCGTGTGAACCGAGAATCGGGTATCCCATGAACGTGTGGGCATCCCGATCGGTGGGACCGCTGACCACACCGGTGACTTCCAGCACCCGGCCAGGGAGGCGTTCGATTTCCTTGATCAGGTCTTTCACTTCCTTGGACGCGCCGACCACCAGCACGCGATGTTTCGGGGCGCGCCGGAAGAAGACCTTGTGAATGATCAATCGCCAGAGATACAGAGACACCAGGTTGAGAGCGCCGTAGACGGGGAAGATAGAGCGGGGATAGGCCAGGCTGGTGTCCTGCCGGAAGAAGTAATAGGCAATCAACAGCAGGATCTGGAGGCTGACGACCTTGGCGAGGTTGAGCAATGAGCGGCGTGGGCGGTGGATATAGTTGGTGTCGTAAAAACTGAGGAAGTATAGGAGTGCGAGCTGTGAGAGTCCAAGGAACACGGTGTAGTGAGGCACTTGCAGGAATCGGAAGTTGGGGAGGATGTCCCGGAAGATACCGAAGCCGGTCAACGATCGCAGGTAGAAAGAAAACTTGTAGCAGGTCAAGCCGATCAACAAGTCCACCAGCGCCACGGAAAACAGTTTTATCCTGAATTCAAACCGGGAAAACTCAAACCGTGCCATGTTCCTGCCCGTGTCGGGTCAATCGCCCTCCCTGCGAGGGCTTTCCGTTCCCGACGGAAAATACTGCCGGCGCTGTTCGGCCGAGGATCATGGAAGACCCTGGTCGTAACGCTGTCGTCCAATGGAAAGTCATACTAGCACAGTCGATTCGGATGCGCGAGACATGCCCTCCGCCCCAAATCCACCGCCAATGATTGGGAGGGGCGTCATGCACGTCTGGTTGACGCATTTCAGGGAGAATAACTCCGTCCACGGAGCACTGTGTTTGTCAAAAATGTCGAATCGATGTGATTGAAGAGAAAACAGCCGTCGTAAGGCCATGGGTGTCAACGCTTATCGATGAAAAGTACAAGATTCAGGGTACGGCTCCAATGAAAAAAGCGCACCAGTTGGTGCCATTGCCATACATTGATTGCCAAGCCTTCACAGCGAACATTACAAGATTCCGGGTACGACCCCAAGTGGGAGACACTGGTGGGGGATTTGGGGTACGAGAGTCAACCAGTCCGGGCGTTGAGCTGCGGCGGAGCACCTGGCAGTATGGCAAGCGCGGCGTAGCGGTTAGTGCCAGATTGCGGATATCTTGAGCCAGCCGACTGGCGTCCGCCGTTCATGGGATATGGCAATGGGCAGGTTTTCCATCAGTTTGAGGTCACCCTGCAATGGAGTGCCTTCGGTCTCCTTGCCCCGTTCCTCCTGTCCGGTTCCTTGGGGAGTGACCTGGAACCAGTGCGACAGAGAACAACAGAGATGATCGAGGAGATGGATGGAGGCCAGTCCTTCCGGGGTGGCGATCTGCACGGGAATCTGCACCAGCAGTTCCTGCCCGGGATCATGGAGGGTGTTCCTGATGGCGTTGTGTGCGCTGTACGCCTCCTGTCGATAGGCTGACGGCACTGCCGCGGCGGTCTCATCCATGCGATGGAAGGCATAGGCATTGGTGACATGACAGAGGCGCCGCCAGACCATGTGGTCATGGTTGTTTTCGGCGTTATCATCAATTTCCTCAGCCAGCAGCCGCGAAAACTTTTCAGCGAACATGGGCTTGTCCAAGGTTGCGGTCAGCTCGAGAAAGCCCCCTTCAATCACTTCGAAAAACTCGTGATCGAATCCTTGCCCCGCATCCACTCCTGTG
>JAFGDC010000609.1 GCA_016932295.1 candidate division CSSED10-310 bacterium | reverse complement strand
TTCCGGAGTTATCACAGGACTTCCGGCAGGTATTGCCAACGGACTTCGCGCTGTCCCGTTCCTCGTCCGGTGAACATCCCCCGCCGATGGCACGGGAAGCGCCGGGACGCACGGGCGGCACTGTCGTCACAAACGCCCGGCGATCGGTTCGATGCGGGAGGCGGAAACCGGTCGCGGTCTGACTCGACCGTACCATCCCCTTGGGGGAGCATGGATCGACACTCATCGCGCTACCTCGTATCCCTGCCTGATGAATGTTCATCAAGCCGCTTTGCCTCGTCTCGCTTCTCCGTGCGCCGGCGTTCCTGGTTCCACTTGGTTTTATGGAGTTCCACCACCCTTTCGTCACGCAAGGAATCGCGAAGATCCTCACGGTGCCGTTCCAACTGGATATTAATTTCCCGGATAATCGAATCCTGCGCCTGGAGATCCTTTTCGAGACTTCGCATATGATCGTTCAATGATTTTACATTGCTGGCATAATCATGGATCGAGCGGCCGTGTTCTGAGACAGGCCTGGAGGTGACCAGCAAGTGTTCATGCAATTCCCCTTTCCTCCTTGCCAGTCGTCCCAACCGCTCCTGGAGTTCGCGGCGCGTGGCGAGCGCTTCGTCGAGGCGTTCATGCACTTCCTTGAAGGTCTGCGCATTCGTCTCCTTGACATAGGCCCGCAGCTTGAGCAGGGCATTCAGAGGATAGTCCCGGTGTTTCAACAGTGCCTCTCCGCCAGCGTGCACAATTGATCCACCGTGTCAGGGAACGTTGACAAATCCCCTGGCGCTTGGCGCAGAAACCTGGAAATCGCCGGTTCCGCCGAAATTGCGGTATCGATTACCGGATTTGAGCCGGTCTTGTAAGCTCCGATGTGGATAAAATCACGTTCCTTTTCATATACCGCCAGGGAGCTGAGAACGTTACGCGCAGCCTGCAACTGCCTGGGACTCACGATCTGCGACATCACGCGGCTCTTGCTGCGCAGCACATCGATGGCGGGGTAATGACCTCGCGCCCCCAACTCCCGGGAAAGAATAATGTGTCCATCGAGGATGGACATGACTTCATCGGCGATCGGTTCAGTCAGATCGTCACCAGCCACCAGCACGGTGTAGAAACCGGTGATGGAGCCGGTCTGAGACGTCCCTGCGCGCTCCAGCAGGCGCGGTAACGTGGAAAACACGGACGGCGGGTATCCCTCTCGCGCCGGTGGTTCGCCGATGGCCAGCCCGACTTCGCGAAGAGCCCTGGCGAACCTGGTGATGGAGTCCATCATGAGCAGGACGCGTTTGCCGCGATCACGGAAGTATTCAGCGATCGCGGTGGCGACATATGCTGACTTGATACGAAGCATGGCCGGTTGATCCGAGGTTGAGACGACCAGGATCGATTTTTCGAGGCCCCCATCGCCAAGAGAGTGTTCGATGAACTCGCGGACTTCCCGGCCGCGTTCGCCGATCAGCCCGATGACATTCACATCCGCTGACGTATTGCGTGCGATCATGCCCAACAACGTACTCTTGCCGCCACCCGCCGCGCCGAAGAATCCCATGCGCTGGCCTTCGCCGCACGTGAGCAGACCGTCGATCGCCTTGATGCCTACCTGCAGCGGGCTGGTTATCAATTGGCGCTGCAAGGGCGCTGGTGGTGGCGCCATGACCGGTTGATCGACGCCGGAATCTACAGCGCAACCGTCAAGCGGTCTGCCGAGCGCATCCAATACCCGGCCCAGGAGATGCTCGCCCACTCGGATTCGCAATGATCGACCCGTGGGGAATATGACGCTGTCAGGCCCGATGCCGGTAATACGTTCCAGGGCCATGAGGATGACCTGATTGTCTTTGAATCCGGCGACTTCGGCATAGGTGTGTGAATCGGAACCAGGGTCTTCGATGCGGCAGAGTTCACCGATCCGCACTCCAGGTACGGCTGCCCGGATGACCAGGCCGACAACCTCGGTGATGCGCCCGCGGGCGGTAAGCGGTGAGGCTGACTCCAATTTCTCCAGGATGCCGGCGCTGTCAAAGTGTGGCTGGTTCATGGGGTTTCCTGATGACGCCGCACCGCCAGGAATTGGCGGATAGCGAGGAGCACCGTCAAGCCCCAGGAAAGTACCAGCAGCACCGCCGCCGCCAGGGCAAGGCCGCGCAGGCGTGGCCAGGAAGCGGACGTTGTCTCGATTCCCATGAAACTTACAATGGCGGGTCCGTTACTCTCTATGGGATCCTGGGGCACGAGAAGCACCGAGACGCGATCCGGCGACAATCCCTGGACACTATGAGCCACCAGGACTGCAATCTGCCCGACACCCACGGCCGGCTCGGTGCGGTATTTGGCCAATACGGCCGCTGATGGCTCGGGAAGAAGTTCCTCCTGACCAAGGTACTCACTCACCTCTGGTATCACCAGGTGGACACGGGCATCCACAATGCCTTCGATCGTCTCGATGGTGTGGGACAACTCACCACTCAGCGCATGCAACATCATCGCCTTCTCCTCCATGGTGGTGGGTATCAATCCCTTTTTGGCGAACACCTCGGCGAATCCCTGTTCCTCTTTCCTCGGCAGATCCCGGTCACGCAACAACCGCCACGCTTCAGGTGCATGACCTCGTGGCACGGATACCGCCCATGTACTGCCTCGATCGCCATGCTCCTCGATTTTCCTGCACTTGATGCCAGACTGCTCCATTACAACGATTATCTCGTTTGCGGCCCGTTCATCGAGGCCGTGGAGCAGCGTGGTGTCACATCCCGCCGCCAGCAGCGCGAGCCCCAGCAGCAGGAGGACGGGTACCCTGTCTGCTGCGCGCGTGGTTGATTGCGGCCAAGGTGTCATGGTCATACCTGCGTTTGCATGGTGGTCTTGATACCATTCGTGACCTGTTCGACCACCTTGCTGGTAAGTTCCAACTCCTGGATGAAGCTGTACATCCCGGTTTGCAGTACTAAAAGTTCCTGTTGTGAAAATGTTTTACCGTTCAAGGCCAGGTCAACTATCCTGCTGACCTGGGCCTGACCATGCACCACGGCATCAAGAACTTCATGCAATGTCCTGACACATGCATTCGAAAGTGTGCCCTCCGGCCCTCTATCCGGCCGCAGTCCATTGCGTTCGGCGCCAAGCACTTGATTGAACGATCGTGACGGTCCAGCCACTGAATCAGTCCCAGCAGGTATCCGGGAACTGATTCGTTGCATGGAATGCATCCCCTGTATGGCCATGGTTCCCCCCTTGCAGCTATGCACAGCCGCGTTCACGCATGCGGTCGCGCAGCTTGCGGATTACCGTGTTGTGCATTCGCGACACCCAGGACTTGGATAAACGCAGTTCCTGAGCCACGTCGCTGAGCGGTTTGTCCTGGTAGTAGTACATCGTGATCAACAACCGCTCGCGATCACTCAATCCCTCCATCAGATCCGCCAATATCGCCCGTTCCTCACTCAAGGACACTTCTTCCTCAGGAGATTTACCTCCATCCTCCATCCCGCTGGTAAGGTCCTGGGTCCCCTCGCAGGAAAGCAGGAACACGGGCACCAGATCCGATGCAATCGACAGTAATCGACCAGCCTTCTGTTCCAGTGTTTCAGAGCATTCGGTCCTGGTCGCGGACGATTCCGCGCTCATGAGATCATCAGCCCGGCTGGAGAACTTCACTTTTGCGTACTGATCGCGTGTCAGACAGCCGATCTGGCGGAGTCCGTCATAGATGGCTCCCCGAATCCGGTAGTGGGCGAATGTCTTGAAACTGCTGCCGCCCCCATGGTCGTAACTGCCCGCAGCCTGCAGCAATCCGAGTCTGCCCCACGCATCCAGCTCGGACAATTCGATCCGCAAGCCGAGGCTGCGATGAATCCGCCTGGCGATCTGCCGGGCATATTCCAGATGTCCCTCCACCAGGGCGTCGCGTCGCCGGCGCTGGACCACCTCCAACATGGGTCCGAAATCACTCCACATCACCCAGGTCACGACAGCGATTCCTCGATTCGGTCAAGCAGGGATTCAAGTTTCGAATTGAAAAGCGGATCCCCTCCGAGATACTCGGTGAGCCGATCCCTCAACACCGTCCGGGCATCTCCGGGCAATGACCGCACGAGATTGCTGTCCTCGATTATTCGATCGACGGTGAGCCTGATCACTTCATTTTTCCTGTCTGCCCGGTCCATTGCGCCGCTGGTGCCGATAACGGACTTGATGGAATCCAGATAGTTCGAAGGACCTGTGGAAGCATCCGGCGCAACGGATCGCGGTGTGACCAGCGCCGCGAAATCAGCGCCACCTGGACCTTTCGCCTTGTCGAGATTGGCGGGAGGTCGAATCCCGCCGATCTTTTTCGATGGATCAGGAAGCAATGGGATTGTCATCTTGAGACCTCTCCTCCCGCCTTCCGGCACTCACCGGCCGGCCCCAGCGCAACACGGCTTGTTCAGGCGCCGCCGCCCCGCGGCTCCTCCCGGTAGATGCCCCACTCTCCCATCCATACCCCGAACCGCCCATTTCTTTCATTGCACACTCTCTGGTTCCAGCCATCCGGACGATGCGTTCATGCTTCACGGTATCGGTCGCCATCACTCCACCCCTTCACGGGTCAATCTTCGGAAGACCATGCGGAGGCGTGATCCACAAGCGCTTGTGTGTGATTGTGACTTTATTATACCAAACGGATCAGATGATTTGTAGTTATTTGTTACTAATTCTTTCAGGTGATACCCGTTCGCCATGCAACCTGATGCAGCGCTAAGATGGTGCGCTGCATCAGGTGCGTTATGAAGCTGGTGAAGAGAATCGGGGCGGGTATTCACTTGATGTTCCGGACGGCCGACATCGATGCATCGTGACGGGCTTTGGCAACGTTGGAGAGCGTCGAGAACATGACCACTTCTTTCTGGATGCGGATTTGCATGGCAAGCGCTTCTGACATGCTCATGCCGCTCTCGGTGCCGGTGCCGGAATCATAGTTGCCGTTGGTGGTGCCAGTGTTGGTGCCGGCCTGCTGTACCATGGCTGCGTCGGAAGCCCCGGCGGCCGCGCCTTCGATGGCTGCCTGCACGATAGGTCCACCCGGGATGAAGGGGGCGGCGGCCCGACCTGCTGCTCCCAGCGTTTTCCCCGCTGCCTTGAGGAACGTCGCGAATCCACTCGAGCCGCTTCGCCGCGTCGCGGCTGCCGTCTGATTGAATGTCCTGATGGTGACGTTGTTGATTGCTGACATAATTGTTACCTCCTCGAAAGGTTTCAGGTTACGAGTTCTTTCGAACTCACTACTGTTATCGGTGTCTTTTTGAAAAAGTTGCGTACCGAACAGACTTTTTTTTCATTGGAATGCCATTCGATTCACGGCTCGACATCCTGTCTGTGCATCCCCTGGAAATCCAGCGGCTCTTCACCTCATGGCATGGAAAGGATGGCGCAGTAGGGAAGGAGTGCCACGCTGATGCGCGGGTGGTTTCGATGGGAACGCCTGATTCCGGAATCGTGCGACGCGAAACGGGCGACCGGGACCACTCGGTGTCAGCTTGTAAGCGTTTCCTCCAGCCTGTTGAGCTGGCTTTCGAGTTCGCCATTGATGGCACCCAGCTCGGTCTCGATGATGCATCCTCCCCGTTTGACCGCCACGTCGCCTCGGATAGTGAACTCCCTGGCTCGCCCCACCATTGCGATCAACCTGGGGCGTGCCGTGATCACCTGTTCGAGGTCACGGGGATTGACCAGCACGGTGATCTGCTCTCTGGAACGGGCGGCGGCCAACACTTGCTCCACAATTGATGCCGTTGTGGACGGCTGTTGTTTGATTTCTCTGCCGATTATTTTGCCGGCTGCCTTGAGTGCGATCCTGATGATATCCCTGGCATGTTCTTCCCGGTAGGCGGTCCTTATCCGCTTGGCGCTGGTGAGCAGTTGCAGGCTTTCATCAATCGCCCGGCGGTAACCTTCTTCATATCCCTTGCGCCGCATCGATTCCAGTTCAGCGGCCGCCGCACCGAGAATGGCTGCAGCTTCAGCCTGGGCTCTGGCCACTATGCGCGCCGCCTCCTCGCGAGCCGCATAGCATTCAGCATCGATGATCAAATCGCTCGCTTCGGGCTGTCCTCCAGTGTCTGGTGGATGTTGCTCGGTCTTCATCCTCGATCTCCTTCATGGTTGATCCGGTGAAGGCTGTTCGCCGCTTCTGGACGGCGCTCGCCACGGTCTCCAACACTCACATGCGCGCAAAGGTACGAGCGGATCACTGTTCGAATGTGATGGTCGAGGCCCTCTTCTTCCTTGACTCCGCACTTCCGACACATGGTCTTCAGCTCATCGGGCAGGCGGGCGAGGATGGATTCCGCCTGCTCCATGGGTAGCAGCTTGAGAGCTGCTTTCACCACCGTACTGCGTTCTCGGGACAGCCATTCGATGCAGCTTTCCAGTGCACTGCCGGGAATCCTTCCGGGAGGTACCGGTGCCATGGTGACATTGGCTGCAAGAAGATGGTGTAGGGTGTTCGCGTCGATGCTTTTATTGCTTTCGAGCCAGTTTGCCAGTCGTATTGATTCATCGGGTCGGAGGAAAGGCAGCAGGCTCAATGGCTCCGGCACGAACATGACCAACAGGACAGCCAGTAGCTCGTCGCCCGACTCTCCGGCGGGACCAGTGGCGTTGTTTCCGGCACTCATTCGTCAGCACGCTCCACAGAAATCCATGACCAGATGTTTCGAAACGCGGCGGTTCAGCCGCTCCGGAGGAAGCATCACGACTCGCTGAGTTCGGTAATTCGTTTCTTGAGGTAGTAAATCTTGACCGAATAGAGAGCCATGAGGTGGATTTTCTTGAACGCATCGAAATTCTTGATGGGTTCGCTGGAGAGAAGATTGTCGCAGTAAACGATGCCGTAGCTGTGTTTCCCGAGCACCAGGGGCATTACCACGGCGTTCACGGGATAGAGATCACCCAGAGCGCCGATGAGTTTCGAATTACGTTCATTGGGTGGAATGGGTCCACAGAACGGCTCGCTGGAACCGATGAAATCCTTGAGGAACGAGTCCTCCTGCAAGTCCAGGTTGAGCAGTTCACCTTTCTGTTCGCTGTTGAACTCTATCACGTCATCCCAAAATGCAATGGTGTGTTTGTCGATGATGTAGATCAGCACCCGTTCACAGAGGGGGGTGAGTGCTTCGCACATGGCGCCGAGTATCTTGCGTCTGCTTTCACCGTTCAGCAGGACTTCGATGGTGGTTTTTTTGGGTTTCTCCTTGGCGAGTTTTGCTGAATCGGTGAAGCGGGGCGGAGTGACCCTTCTCTGTTGAGTGTCGGCTTTTGTGTCGAGTTTTTTGATAAGCTGCTGGTAGCGGAACTTGGGATTCACTTTGTAATACTTCTGCAGCGAGTAGATGATCCTCGCCTCGGCGGTGATGTAGATCTTTATTGTTGAACCGGCAATGAAACCCAGGGCATCGATGGCAGCGAGATCGAGCGGATCAGCCATGGCGACATGGAGCTGGTTCCGTTCCCGTTTGAAGGGGATCACCTTGCTGTCCTGGGCGATCTGCAGGGGTATGGTGGCGATCACCTTGTCACTGACGAAATCCAGAACGCCCGGTGGCATGGGGGGAACATTTCGTTGCCTGGCGAGATACTGAACCACCTGGTTCTCCGTCACATACCCTAACTCCAGCAAGTTTGTCCCGATCCGGCCGCCCATCACTTTCTGTCGTTCAAGAGCCTTGTCCAGCTCGTCCTGGGTAATCACCTCGTCCAGCATCATCATTTCGCCCAGCTTCATCATCATCGGGCGTCCTCCCCAGACAGTTCGAAACCCATCGATTCACCTTTTATTCGGCTCTACGGCAACCCACGCTGCGTCCCCAGCGGCTGCGTTCTATTTACTGTAACCCCGCCGAACAAAATCGGCAAGTTGGAAAAGAAATCACCACATCCACCACCTGTGATTGGGAGGAGTCTCATGCAGATCTTGTGGATGCATTTCAGGGGAGACAGCTCCGTCCCCGGAGCACTTGGCTCCGTCCCCGGAGCACTTGGCTCCGTCCCCGGAGCACTTGGCTCCTGTTAAAAAAAACCGGTGAATCGACCTGGTTGAAGAAAGAAATGACTGTAGCAAGGCATTTGGTGTCAACGATTCACCGCAAACGCATCAGATTCCTGGTACGATCCCACTGGACCGATGCGATCCCAAGAGGGAGAGACACTGGGCAGCTTCGCACTGTGTGTCTTGTCACCATTATTGTGAACGTATTTTCGAGGTTTCTCTGGTATCCCCGTAGTAATTTCTGGTGGTGAACCGGTGGAATTCTCCGTTCCGGTTGATTTGACCGGAGCACCGATACACGTGAGACAATCAGCGCATGCTATTGAGCATCTTCTTCCTGGTCGTCCTCGGTATCGAATTGCTTTTTGAGGTCTTGGTCGTTCAGCAGTTTGCGCACTTCTGAATCTAAATCGAATGATTGCTTGGGGCGTTTCTTGGCAAATTTGTCGTCGAACTGCTTGAGGATTTCCTCGGCCTTCGATGGGTGTGATCCCGCAGGGGGTTTCTTGGTTTTTACCGGGTGGCGGGAACCACTGTCCCGCTGCCGTTCTCGCGCGCCGCCTCCCGTTCCAATGGGGGGCGCGGTCCGGGAGGTGCCTTCCAGTTCCACCACTTCCTCATCCAATCCGGCGTCAGAGGCCTGGTCGGATTCCACCCGTTTGTAGCCTTGCATCTGCTCCAAGTGACGCTTGTACAAGCGTTTACGCTCCTGATCAAGTTGTTTCTGGCGTGAGATGAACTTTCGCAGTTGGGCGGTTCTCTGTTCTTCTTTCCGTGTGTACATCCTTCGCCGAATCAGGATGATCAGAGTGGGAATGATGATGCCAGCAAACCCGACAAGGATCCATGGTAAAAACCTGGCACTGGACTCCAGCAACAACAGGTGGGGGATTTCCAGGTCGATGGTGGAGTAGCCCTTGTTTCCGGTCTGATCGACGGCCTCGAAGAAAAAGTGGATGCCCTTACCATTCAGAACCGGGTCGGGAAGGGTGACTTCGTACAACCCTTTCTGGGCATCGCTCACGATACTCATGGGCACCTTAATATATTCCGCATCCGCGCCGATGTTTCGATAGTGCACGAACACCTGGGGATTCGGCGAGTTGTCCTGAACCTTGACAGTAAACGTCACCGGTTCCCCCGCCGGGATTTTCTCGGGTGTCAGGTTGGTAACCAGTGGAGGATAGATATCCCGGCTATCACGTCCTTCACCAGCCTGATCCGTGACCCCGAATAACTGGCGGATTTCCTCGATCTCTGGATCGAATCGATACTTGTTCACAGGGGTCGGCGTCGGCTGGCTCGACGGTATTGGCTCATCGGCGGTGAGACCCTGATCAAGCGAAAACTCCGGTTGTGCCACCATACCATTGTCGAATCCTGGTTGCGCTGCCGCGGGACAAGTGAGGTTCGCGGCGAACAGCACCAACAAAAAGGGTAGAATCAGAACCGGCGGAACTATCCGAACCTGATACCACTTGCTGAATCCGCCCAATTGGACCGGTTCCCGGGGAATTTTTAAAGGCGACAGCAGATTGTGATCCATCCAGCAACCCTCCTTGCCATTGCATATGGTGGCAAATCGCCGGTAGCCTGTCAAGAAGACGCTCCCGGGCCTTTCGTTTCAACATAAGGATTCCGTCTCGGATTCTGTCTGCCGGTGGTAGTGCCGGGATCAGTTTGAAAGACACCGTGTCGCCCTGCGAAAACAAATGAATTGCGTGTGGCTCACCGTCTACTACAGGAACCAGGCGGGACTCGCGTTCCGATGGGGTCGTACCCGGAATCTTGTAATGATCGTCGCGATGCGTTGGCTTTCAATCTTCCACAGCAACCACGGAGACAAAGGATGCATTGCTGGCGTTACTCGAACATGCCAAGACGCGGTGAGCAGACAGGAAGTGGTGTCATTATGAGGGGGTGAACTGACAGTCTTTGTGTGCCTTGGCTGCGCGTCGGATTGATCACATGCACCCTGGGCGTGGCCTGATTGGTCCTTCCTCCGCCTTCACCCCAACCAGTGGCGCTGATAAAGACACCAATGATGGCACACAAAGGCGCTTTTCGTCAGACAACCTCTCCTCACTACCGGGCGATCCACCTCAGGCTTATTTCGAAACCAAAGCACGAGCTGCTTCCGGATTTCCTGCGTTGTGAGGTCAAATGGTGAAACCGAAGAGATCCACTCCGCTCGTCGAACCTCGTTCCACCACCGTGAGTTCTTCCATGTCAGCGCGAGCGCCTGTCTCAGCGGCATGGCTCTTGGCGAATCGAACTGCTAAAGTATATTCTTCCACTTGACCACCATGATGGAGGCGATGTGTCAAGCAAAGAGTCAGGATTTCTTGCAATGTTCCCACGGCTGACATGGTATCTGGCGATGTTCGTACTGCTCGGACTGACTGTGCGGCTGACACACTTTCCCGTTGCCGGCCTGAGACGATTGGACTTCTTCGTACCCCTCGCCCTAAACCTGTTGTTGGAATTGATCGTCATGATGGTGAGTTCTGAACGCGACCGGCTGACGCCGATCAGTCTCTTCAAGGATGTGGGGTTGTGCCTCCTCGCCGCCACGGTTCTGTCCTGGAAGGCTTGGGGTGATCATATACTGGTGGTGAGCGGCTTGTGCTTGGTAATTCAGGTGGCGGCGACCTGGCACACGTGTGAGCTGGGACTGCGTCCCCTGTCATCCTGGTTCCGGTCCCGCTTGGTGATGGGGTGCAGCCTGGCAGCCCTTGCTGTTCTGTCCGCACCGCTTCTCAGTCATGCAGTGATAACGCTGGGTGGCCGCCTGGCGGCCGTGGCGGCAACCATGGCGGGATCGTATTTCTGCTTTACCATCATGGATTGCGGTCGGGATCGGCGCGTGGCATCCTTCACCGCCATGGGGCTGTTGTTGAGCCAAGCGCTTCTGCTGAACCAACTTGACAGCCCGGTGGTATGGCTCGTATTCGCCCTGACAATCTCCGCTTATAGCATGCGCTCCTGGACCAGAACGCACCCCGCCCTCGCCGGCGTCAACCTCCTGGCGCCCA
>JAFGDC010000068.1 GCA_016932295.1 candidate division CSSED10-310 bacterium | reverse complement strand
CTGACACCCACCAATACGCCAACACTGACGCCGACGGTCACCCTGACTCCTACGTTGACGCCTACCCTGACACCCACTGTCACCCTGACGCCCACCGATACTCCCACCCTGACACCGACGGTCACTCTCACACCCACCGATACCCCGACGCTGACACCGACGGTCACCCTGACGCCCACCGATACACCGACCCTGACGCCGACCGTGACCCCCACCACCACGACAACCCCGACACCGCCGTGCTTGATAGGCGATTATGTGTGGTTCGATGAGGACGGCGAAGGCGACCAGGATGAGGATCCCGCTTCCGCCGGCATCAACGGCATCACTCTGGTTCTCTATCTCGATGTCGCCTGCAACGGAGTTATGGATCCGGAAGACCTCTATTCAGGGGAAATGGTGACCACCGACGATCCGGACACCGGGAATCCAGGCTGGTACAGATTCCTCGAATTGCAGCCCGATTGTTACATCGTGGATGTAGACGAGAGCACCCTGCCGGCTGGCTACGTGTTATCCACCGCCATCGAGCCGTATCCGGTGGACCTGCGGGAAATCTGCATTTCCCTCGATGCTGACTTTGGTTACACGCTGCAGCCGACCGTCACCCCGACCATCGAGCCATCCTCCACTCCCGAACCGACCCCCACTCCGACCTCCATTCCCACGCTGACACCGACACTCACCCCCACTCTGACGCCGACCCTTACGCCCACTCTGACACCGACCGTGACACTGACGCCCACCAATACGCCCACCCTGACACCCACGGTGACAACGACACGAACGCCAACACGCACACCGACGCCGACTCCCAGCAGCACGCCTTCCAGAACCCCCACCAGAACCCCGACACTCACGCCATCAGGCACTCCCACACGCACACCCACCGCGTCACCCACGACAACCCCCACATCCACATCCACGAGGACGCCGACGCTGACACCCCCTCCCACGCTGTCTCCCACGGCTGCGCCGACGGACAGCCCGGTCCCGACCGCCACATCCTCACCCACACCTCCTCCCGACTGCAGTGAACTGACCATCAATGCGCCCGAAGTGACCTTCGATCCGCCCATGGCATCACCGGGAGACCGTATTGAGATAGCAGCGCCGGTGCGCAATGTTGGTTGGTGGGATGTGTCGTATACCGAAGTGTACTTCGCGTATGACGGCAATCCTTACGATCCGGCCATCGAACCGGTGATCATCGATGTCGTTATCCTCGAAGACATTGTCGTGGGCGGCATGAAGGTAGCCACCGCATACTGGGACACCAGCGGTCTCGAAAGCACTACCTATCCGATCTACCTGGCTGTCGCCAATTCTCGGCCCGTGGAATGCGAGCCCCGCTACTTCACCGTTGATTATATCGTGCCAGTCAGGCTTCTCGAGTTCGAAGCGAATCCGGGTGATGGGCATGTCGCCTTGTCCTGGACGACGGTGACGGAAGTGAACAATCTCGGATTCCACGTCTATCGTTCGGAGACTCCGTTGAAGGGGTATGAGCGCATATCCGCGAATCTGATTCCGGGTGCGGGTACATCGTTCGATCGCAATGAATACGGATTCAACGACGCTGCCGTGACCAATGGCAATCCGTTCTTCTATCGCCTTGCAGCAGTCAGCTCCCGCGGTGACCTGGATTGGTCCTGGACCGTCGCAGGCGTACCCAATGCGCATGACTGGAACATCATCCTGCACACCTGGACAGACCGCACCACCTACTCCGGCAATCAGGCCATGTCACTCCATGCAATGCTCAACAATGCCGGTCCCGCTGCCGTGGATGTCAATCTGCAGATCGCCGTGGTGATCGACGACCTGTATATCGGCGACCTGCTGTCTCCATCCCCCATCCATCTGCCCGCCGGCTTCGAACAGGCAGACAAGCTCTTCGCTCATGACTGGCTCGGATGCGAACCGGTGGGAATATACCAGTTCGTCACCGCGATTACCGAACAACGCAGTGGTGAATTGATCGCGATTGACGTCGCTGACATTACGTATCGCGGCATGAACTGATTCTGTCGGTCGATGGTAAACCGAACGCCACGGGCTACTCGTCCCTGTTTGCCAAGCCTGACGTTTACCCGATTGAATGCCGGTCCAGTCAAGGACAGGGTGATGAAAAATCCGGAACACTTTCTGGCCGATGGGAAACGAGTGTTGAAACAACAGGCTTGAACCGGGAACACGCACGTGAGCGCCAGATGATAGGGGGGTTGGACCTGTCGCAGGGGCGCTGATGCATCAGCCTGGTGAGACATTGAGCCGGATGGAGTGTGCCCGAGGACGCATCGCTGCAGCAGTGCCGCCGATTATCGGTTTATCCGGCAAGAGTTACTCGGCGCTTCTTCAAGACGATCAACGAGGACATCAACAGCAGCAGCCCGAATAATCCCGCGTGACCTGTGGTCGGCACCGGTGCGGGAGACGGCGTGGGGGTGATGGTAGGCGTCTTGGTGATGGTGGGAGTGCCTGTCGGAGTAGGTGTCAGGGTTGGCGATTCGGTGGGTTCCGGGGTCGCCGTCGGTTCCGGAGACGGTGTGGGTTCCGGAGATGGCGTAGGCGGTGGTTGATCGCCCAGGAATCGTACCACGTAGTTCTGTCCGCTGTTCCATCCTGCCAGGATGCTTCGCCCGTACGCATCAACTGCAACACCGACACCGACGTAATTCCTCCCGATGCTACTGCCAGTGTGCGCGATGCCGCCGGTACCAAATGAGCCGTCCAGAGCGCCGGATGACGTAAACCTGGCCATGAAATTGTCGTAATCGGGATATTGCGCGTAGCCTCCGAGAAAGACATACCCGTTTGCATCGACCGCGACATCGACACCGGTATCATCACCACCCACAAAACCGGTCAGGGCGACACCGCCGGATCCGAAACCAATGTCCAGGACCCCCAGGGAATCAAACCTGGCAACATAGTTCTGCATCCCGGACAACTTTTGTCCGGCTAACAGAATCTTGCCATCGTTCTGCACGGCGATTCCCGATGCGGTATGGGTGGCAGTGGAAAAACCGACCAGGGCATACCCGCCCAGACCGAATCCCATATCGGGGATGCCGTTCGATTCGAACCGTGCCACGAAGTTTTCCCAGTTTGGTTGATAGAATCCTGAAATGACTATCTTACCGTCCGGTTGAACTGCGATATCCAGATCGGCGTATGCGTACACCGACAAGGTTGTCCAAGCAATCCCGTTCGTGCCGAAACTCAGGTCCGCGTTGCCCGAAGTATCATAACGCACGACGTAGTTTGCCAGGACATCACCGTCGTACCCGACCAATAGTGGTTTGCCGTCATCCTGCACGGCCACGCCCACTACCGCCTCCAGGGTGGTCGTGATTCCGTCATGCACGACACCACCGATCCCGAAGCTCGTATCAAGAGTGCCCGTGCTATCCAGCCGCGCTATATAGTTACTGCCTGCGTCCGAGTCATAACCAGCCACGTAGATCAAGCCACTCGGATGTACCGCCACGGCGGTCCCACCGCTCCACCCCGTACCGGTGATGCCGGTGTAGAAAATGCCATTGTTGCCGAAGCCGCCATCAAGAGTGCCAGCCGTATCGAACCGCGCTACATAGACACTAAACGCATCAAACGCAGCCAGCAGGATCTTGCCGTCGGCCTGGATGGCAGTACCCACCCGTGAATCAGTGGCGGTGACCGGCACCTGTGCAAAACCACCGATTCCGAAACCGGAATCCACGTCACCGGGAGCCGCAAGTGTCTGCCCCTGGAAAAACAGACTCGGCCCAGGCAGCACCAGGTTGACCAAGATCAGCGTTGATATCACTCGTTCAAGCCATTTCGCGCGTTCACCTGCCAGTTTTTCACTCGATTTCATTGTTCACCTCCGGTCGTTGGGTTATCCGCCTCCACTGGACCAGTTGCATGCCGGCCGACTATCCATGCCACAATGGAACTGATTTTCCCATGAGAAGCGATTCCACACCTTAGTCGCCCTCATATATTACATGTCAATTGTTTACTGTTTCAATTATTCCCACTTCGTTCGCCACTTCCGGCAGCAAGGGTCGGGACGAAGCTCGCGTCTCCTCCGCCACCGCGTCCAAAAATCCCGCCGAAGGAACGTCGCACATTGCACCCGTCTCTTTTCCGGATGACATGACCTGTCTCATGGAGGCTGATGGACATCGCCGGCTGGGATACGTTCAATTCAATGAACCACGGATTTTTTCACCAGCAATCGCTTCCGGCGGGCCGCCACTGCCCGAAGCCTTCCTTTCGATACAATGCCAACCGCACATTTTTGGTGTGTTCTCTGCAGGAGAGCGCTATACTCATGCATCACTTGGTGATTGAACAAGGTGTTCACCAACCATTTTCACCCAGGAGGCAATCACGTGTTTCAATTCATGAAGAAAAAACTCTGGAAACAGGAATCCGCGGTGGAGAGCTTTTTTCAAGAACATTGCAAACTCATATACGCCGCACTGAATGCCTTCAGCGACATGATGGACGCCTACCTCGCGAACAACAAGATTTTTAAGGATCACGCTTTTAATATTCACAAGAAAGAGCATGAAGCAGACCTGGTTCGTCGCGACATCCAGTTAAAAATCTATGGCGGCGCTTTTTTGCCGGCATACCGTGAAGACTACATCCTGCTTGCCGACCTGCTGGATAACATCTGTGATAAAACCGAGGCCACCGCGGATTTCATCACGCTGACCCGTCCACCGGTTCCGGAATTTCTCCATGAAGACCTGCGTGCCATCACGAATCTCACCATCGAAGCCTTCGAACCATTGGCTGATCTCGTCACCCATTTCCAGACTAACTGGGATAAGGTGAGCCTGGTATCGGAGAAAGTGCGGAACAATGAGAGCAAGGTCGATGAATTGCAGTGGCGGATGACCAACCAGTTGTTCAAGAGCGCGCTGGATCTGAGCACAAAATTGCTGTTGAAGACAATGATCGACGATGTGTCCGTCATCTCGAACCGGATCGAAGACACAGTGGACCGCATTGAAATCATGGTTGTGAAAAGGAAAGTGTAGTCGAATATGTGGCGGATCATTGGCGGTATCTACATGGGCTGGAGTCTGGGAACGAACGATGCGGCCAATGTCTTCGGTACCGGAGTGGCGACGAAAGTCGTTTCATTCAGACTCGCGGCGCTTCTCATGGCCATGTTCATCATCCTGGGGGCCTGGTTCGAAGGTCCGAAGTGCATGGAATTGATGAAGGATCTCGGTTGTCTGACAATGGACCCCGCTTTTTGGGCCACCATCGTCGCCGCAGTCACCATGACCATCATGAGTATCCTCGCGATCCCTTCATCTACCTCACAGGCCATCCTCGGAGGCATCATCGGAGCGGGGCTCGCCACATCGCAACCGATACCTGATCCCAGACTGCTGGGCAAAATCATCATCTGCTGGTTGGGCACACCGATCGGTGCCTGTATAATCGCCTTCGTGTTGACAGCACTGCTGGAACGAACACAGAACCACCTCTTCCGGTCAGCCAGCAGCTTCAAGGTATTCATCACAGCCGGACTGATCATGGCGGGTTGTTACGGATCCTATTCAATCGGAGCCAACAATGTCGCCAACACCACCGGCGTCTATTACGCGTGCGGTATGCTGTCCGCCAAAACAGCATCCTTGATCGGCGGACTGGCCATGGCTCTCGGCGCGGTGACCTTCGGCAAGCGGGTCATGGATACCGTCGGCCACAAGATCGCTGATGTCGGCCCATTGGGTGCGCTGGTCGCCGTACTGGCTGAATCCCTGACCATTCATTTTTATACCCAGATCGGGGTTCCGGTCTCCAGTTCTCAGGCCATCGTCGGAGCCGTCATGGGGGTCGGACTCACCAAGGGTTCCAGTGGTGTCTACCGGGCGCAACTGGTGGAAATATTCATCGGTTGGATCGCCACCCCGGTGATCGCGTTCGTTCTGGCCTGGCTGGTTTGCTCCATCGTGGTTTAGAGGGGCGCGGATCCGAAAACCACTGGTCCGCACCTGAACGCTGTCGTGCCCACCCGCCGATCACGGCGCCGATACAACGGAACCATTCCCTTTGCCGGCATGAAGATGTCTGCGAAGATGTCTCCGATGGTCATCCCGCGCCGGAATGGATCCATGCAGCCGGCCGGAGAGTGGACATATCAGTCCGCATCACTCCCTGTAACTGAAGGAGCAGATCCCAATCTCACCGATGACTTGAGTTACCTCAACGTCTGTCATGGCACCGTAGAAACAAACCAGATCGCATGCACCGCAGCCCTCCGGCCAGGTGAAAGGAGACAGTATCACCACCGATCTCGTGCCGGTAAAAAGCCCCTCGTACAACTCCCAGTCCAGACCCGGTGGATACTGGTTCCAGCTTGGATAGCACCAGTAGACACCGATACCCACATCGAGAATCACAAACAGGTTATACTCGGCATAGAAATGAGCGGTATTGTTCTGCATGTACGCCTGCAGCCAGCATATATCACCAGGGAAGAAAACAGTGGCAGGCATGACCAGTTGAACACCGAGATCGATGGGAGGCGGCGGCGCCGGCTCCGGCGTCGGTGTGGCCGGCACACCGGTCGGGGGAGGCGTCTCGGCGGGTGTATCCGTAATGACCGGAGTCGCCGTTTCGACCGGCGTATGAATAACTGATGGCACGGCACTCGGAGACAACTCCGGGGTGCCTGTCGGCGGCGGCTGAGTGGGCTGGGGGGTGGCGGGAGGAGTCGGAGAGCAGGATACCGGAGGATGGTAGTGATACCCCAGGTCCACGATCCCGGCATCGCTCACGTGATCGGTCCTGGTGCAACATTCCGACAGGCACAGATTACCGCCGTCCGTTTGAAAGCATACAACTCCGGCGGCGGCGCTACCCGCATCGAGGCATGGGCTGTCCTGTGGCTGTCCGGCCGCGGTCTGGCCGAGATAGAACCAGCCCAGTGGACCAACCGCGAACAAGGGCGCGGCATCGATGTTTCCGGTTCCGCTGTACCCACCCTGCACATCACTGTAACTCACTCCCAGTTCCGGTCGAGCGTCGATCTCCTCAGGTGCGTTTCCCCACAGGATGCAGTTTTCCAGAACGGCCGGCGAAGCGATCGAATAAACCGCGCCGCCGTCCCCAGCGGCCACATTGTCAGTGAATGTGCAGTTGGTGATCAGGGGATTGCTTTCGTTGAAGCAGCACATCGCGCCACCGTCATGACTGGAGAAATTGCCCGCGAAAAGGCAATTGCCAATCACGGGAGTTGACCATAGTCCGCAGCATAGAGCGCCGCCCATCGCCGTGGGTTCCCGGCCGCCGGTTCTTTCCCAGGGATACACCGCGATGGCTTCGTTGCCGGTGAAGATGCAGTCGCTGATGACGGGTGATGAAAGTTCGCAGATCATGCCACCGCCGGCCGCATCGGCCAGGTTGCGCGTGATTACACAGCCCGTCACGAGCGCCGATGAGAACCTGCGGGCACAGATACCACCCCCGTTGGTGGCGTGATTGTCGCAGATGATACAGTCAGCGATGCGAGGCGCGGCATCCTGGCAAAACACACCGCCGCCCTCGAAACTGTAGCCGTTCTTCAGCGTCAGGCCGCGCAGGACCGCATCATTGTCGTACACCGCGTATACCACCGAGGCGCCGGCTTCCGCATCGAGAATAGTCCATTCATTGTCACTACCCTCCAATGTGACATGAGGCAGCATGGGCACGGGGAAGGTCTCGCCGGTCCTGGTGGCGGAATAGGTGCCTGTATCGCAGTGGATGGTGATCGGATGATCGGCGGTGCCATATATCATCGCGCAGGCATGATGGATGGTGCGGAACGGATCCTCCGGCGTAAGCCCGCTGTGCTGATCGTTGCCCCATGGTGATACATAGACATCCTGGGTCAAGGGTACAAGTTCAGAAACACTGTTCTGCAGATCGAATCCTTCCAGCGGCGTGATATAGTAATCCGACGGGAAATAACCGGCAAACGTGTTCCAGCCGGCCGGCACGGGATCTCCGTACAGGTTCGCCCGGTGGAGGTCCGCCCCGGCCGCAGCCCGGTTGCCTGCGAACCGGTTGCCCAGTTCCTCGGCACCGCCGAGTATAGGCCGGGAGGAGCCATCCATGCAGCTCACGGCACCGCCGAAGGAAGCGTAATTATTGAAGAACATGGTGCCCGTGATGACCGGTGACGAGCCATAATACAGGCTGATGGCGCCTCCACATACGGCGGCCCGGTTGTTCGAAAAGACGCAATCGGTGATGACCGGTGAACAGTTGTAACAGTGAAGGCCGCCACCACTGTTCTCACTGTCCTGATGGTTCGTGCTGTTATTTGAGATGTGGCAGTTCAGTAACACCGGTTCCGAGTTATCGCAGCAGATGCCGGCGCCGAGCCGGCGGCAACTGTTGCCGGCGATGATGCAGTCTGTCAGATGAGGATTGGCGCTCCATGAACAGGCAACGCCGCCGCCGGACGAATCGGCAAAATTGGCGATGATCCGGCACCATGTCACGACGGCATCGGAATTATCGAACGCCATGCCGCCGCCGCAGCCCAGTATCGAACTACAACAGGTGACAAGGCAATCGGTTATGGCCGGCGAGGCATCCTCGCAGAGGATTCCGCTGCCATCCCCGCTGGTGCTGCCGTTGAGGATGGTGAATCCCGATAGAACCGATGCTTCCGTTTCTCCACAATGGAAATGGAAGCCGCGACCATCCATTTCACAATCGATGATGCAGTACGTGGAGCCGTTCTCGGAGGATACCGTGATCGCCTTGCCCGCGAAATCGAGATTCTTGTTGCCGTCACCGGTGTAGACACCATCCGAAACCAATACCATGTCACCTGGAACGGCGGCATTGATGCCGCTCCGGATATCCGGCTCATCGGCCGGCACATGGATGACAGCGGCGCAGACAAATCCCTGGCACATGAATAACACAATGAGCAGTAACGCACATCTCCCTACCCTTTTCATTTTTTCACCTCCTACCTAGTATCGAACATACTAAACAGTACACTACAACTCAAGTAATTCAGGTCATGTTTCGCGGATGGCTTCTCGATCCCGAACGCCGCCCGGAGCTGCCATGAAGGATGCTCCCCGGGCGTGCATCCCACCCGGCGCGGGCTGTGGGGACGGAGATAACCGGAGGGCTTCCCGTGGTTTTCAACCATTCATTGCCTTCAATTCAACGGGCACTGTCGAGTATCACCCGTATGGATGCAGGCAATCTCTCGGATTGCCCCGATCAACCTGAAGAGAAAGTCTTTTATCCCGGGCATCTGCCTGCTGTATAAGCTTCGGTGCGATGAGGTTGGCCAGGAGCGCGAGCAGGCAGGCATTCAAACCGTGGATGATGCTATTCAACAACCGGAAGAATCCAGGCCGCAGGGTGATATCGGCCAGTCCCTGCTGGATGAGGCTCTGGATGATCCGTGACTGGTAAGAAGGGAACCCGAACATCCAACCCGTGTCATCGGCCCAGAAACCGAGGTCCAATGTGGGGATAAACGCTATGATTGACAGCCCGATAAAGATGCACAGCATGAGCCATGTTTCACAGGTCTGGAATCCTTTGACACCCAAGGATTCGTTCTGATAATCACCCGATATCTTCTCCGGAACCGGCGAAGGGACTTCATGGTGGGGAGCCGGACTCGTGAACCGGCGTTTTTTTGAGGATCGGGCCCTGGAATGCGCTTCACGGCGGTTACTGTTACTCCTTTTTATATGTATGTTTATTTTTTCTGGTTTCTCGTTGCCATGTCAAAGGGGAATACCGGTTCAGGAATGTTCCTCCACCTCCACCCGCCTTCCAGCTCAATGGTGGCCGGAGAGTGATGCGCAACCGGTACAGGTCCGATGGCGCGGGGCCACCCAGAAAGACGACCACATGGAGGGCGTGGGCCTTTTTGGACCGCCGGTTTCAGTCGACAGCTTCGGGTGATTGCCGCACCAACAATCATGATCACTCACGATGATCGCAACTTTTAGCAATGATCAGGGGGAACGCGGCTGGAAGCCGCGTCTACGGGTTGGGGCCACAAGCATGGAAGGTGCCGGGTAACACAAACGAACCGGAGCGCGAAGCATCGTATGAAGTGCAATGCCTTTTTTCCGGTGGCGCTCTCCCGGACCGCCGGCCATTGAAGCGCGTGGCGCCGAATGAAGCGCGTGGCGCCGAATGGACCGCATAGCGCCGAATGGAGCGCGTGGCGCCAGCCGCGCCTTGGTTGCGCAGCGTGGCACGCTGCGCCTCTTGTCCATAGGAGTGCCGACCTCCCGAAGCGATGGCCCTATGGCTCCTCCGCCAGTAAGACCACCTCACCCCAGAACCGACCGTCACTTTCTCGGCTGCTCCCGTCCTGATAACCACCATGACCAGACAGGTCAACATCACCCCAACCAGATCCCGCAGTTCAAGGAACGATGTTCTTGTGATGCAGGCTTAGGCGGCTCTCCAGCGTTCGACCATAGGCGAATTCAGACACCTGCTCCCATCCACTCTTGTGGTATATGAAGTAGTATCGATTCGGGTGATGAAGATAGCATGCCGGGCAGTGTTCGTTGTAGAAGACCATCACTCTATGTTGATACCGGTTGATGGCAATAGTTTCGATGAAACGACCCCAACGAGCGATCTTCATCGCATTCAATGGGACGTGCGAGCATCAGAATGGACAGTTATCCGGGCGGTACGCTCTGAACCGTCTCCCGCAGCAGAGACATGAGGTTGTCTCCAGGGTCACGATCATCCCTATCGTATCTCGATTGTTCAAGGGATAGGTACGCAGTCGCACTTACCACACCGATTAAGAAGACAGTGACCGCGAGCCGGCGGAACACCCTGCGGTGCAATCGAAGCATCACAACCACGGGGAGCAGGCTTAGCAGAATTGCGACGGCCGCGAGAGCTGTATACATCCGCCTGATATCATTCGGGTGCGGCTCTTCTTGGTAGACATCAAGCCACTTCAAATAGGAGCGTATTTTCAAATTTAGACAGGTGGTTTCTCTTCAGTTCACACTTGGTAT
>JAFGDC010000608.1 GCA_016932295.1 candidate division CSSED10-310 bacterium | reverse complement strand
GCGGGGGATCCTGCGCTCCACCGGCGGCATCAGCTATCCCAGAGGAATGTTGGCAGACACCATCAACCTCGAGCTGGTAACACCCGGCGAACTGCATTTCGAACTTGCCGGCTTGGGGGCACCGGTATGGGGGTTGAGTTGTGCCGTGGAAGCACCCGTGTTCTTGACATTGGAGGGCGGCCACGCCGGACGGGCCGGCTACCAAGCCGGACCAATGGCAGCAACGGACGCCGGCATCCGCTGTCCAGATCCCGAACCCCAACCGGCCGGCGACGGTTGGCTGCGACGGGTTCAGGCAGCCAGACTGGACGGCATGACGCTGCTCATCCTCCACCCCGAGCGGACCGTCGAAAGCCGATCAGTGGTGATGGATGACAGCACCCGGGAACAACTGGAAGCGCTCGGATACCTTAACTGAGGTAGTCTTGGCAGCATAGCTTCGCAACAATGCAGATCAGGAATCAGTGTGAGTATCATCGATTATTTCACGCGCGTCGATTCATGAAATTGGAACTGCCAATACCTTGTCCCATGTAAGTATTTACAGGGCGCTTAAACGATTCTGTTTGCGGCGATATTCATCTTCGATCACACGCATCCTTTCCCTCCCGGTTTTATATTTACTTTTCAGTCGAACCGGACTATTCTGAGGTAGATTGGGAAGCGAGAGAACTGGTGCAGACAGGTATATTGCTTCATGTTCGTTGAACGATTTCCAAGCGCAGGAAATCCAAAATTGAGGTTCGTTGCAAAAGCACTGAAAGGCAGATGGTTTGATTGTATTTTCACGGAGGACTGGTAACAGGTACAGGAATTATATTTCCTGCAGTACATTGATACCGGAAGGGGAAGTGATGCCACCGGCGCGGAACACGGGCGGCACTGGCTCCCAAAGAGGACAAAACGGGAGATGGAGCGTTCTCCAGGTATGCTTCGAGATACTTCATCCAGGTCAAATGGGCAGGTATTCCGGTGTACCGACATCTATCCAAGGGTTTACGATAAAAGAGAGACTGACATGGGACCAAAGGCTTCAACTCGATCTATTCCGGGCTATAGCTTCGTAGCCCTGATCAAACAGGCACTTCGGGACGGCAGGGTCCACTCCTCCAGTGAGATCGCCGCATTCGTTCGACGCTTCGTCGGGCAGTACGGCACGCTCAAATCGTTCGAACAGGACACCATTGTGCCATTGCTGCACAGCCGCATCTGTTTTGTCAAAGTCGCAAGCTTCGGATATCAACTGGACGGCGGCGATCCCATCAATGATGAAGCGATGGCATTGCTGCTCAGAGAACGGAATCCCATGACCATCAAGCAGATCAAACGGGCTCTCGCCCCACCGCCGCCGCCGCGGCCAGTGGAGGACATACCGGCGGCGCCCAAAACGCGCGAATTGGATTATGATGATTACACTCAGTACATGCCGCACATGAGTACTGCGCTTTTCATGCCAGCAGCGGTGGACACTGCGGCACCGGAAGAACCGGTGGAGCAGAGTGAATTAACAGAGCCCGCCGGCATGGAGTTTACAGATTTTTCCGAAGAAGACTCCCCCGACATAGAATTATATCTTGATGATGACGGGCGTTTTATTGATTATCATTCACAGGGCGAGGTTTACTGGTATCCCAATTCTCTTTTAAACGTCAATGACTATGTCCACAGTCTCATTCACCACCTGGGGCCTCTGCGCCGGGCGGCGATCTTCCCCTTGTTGCACGAAATATACCACATCGAGAAGGAGGTCTCGATCTTCCTGCCGGAGGTGGACCAGTATATCACCACCAAGGGCCGCAAGTACTACCTGGTCAGCAAGGGTGAGCAGCCGATAATGGTGCTCAGCCAGGAGGATTTCGCCCCCGCACACTATTTCCTGAGGGAAGACAGCAGGCAGTTTTCGATTGCCGCGCTGGCCCACCTGTTTTTCAATAAGCCACTGGAACAAACTGACCTGCAGTCAGTGCTGCAGCGACAGCCGGATCTGCGCATCGACGACGGCCATGTCCGCTTCGATCCAAAATTCACACCGACCCATGTCGATCTGCTCCGCGTCGATGCCGTCATCGACAAGGCGGCGAAGCTGGCGCAGAAGCTGACCGGATCGGTGCCCTCGCACCTCTTGGTGGAAGCCGTCACCACATCAGCCAAGGGACCGATCGCCGGGCTGCACATGGAACTGCTGAAGCGATTGGACAAGACGCTCTCCTTGGTGCGCGACCAGTACGGGCTTCGGCTGCTCACCGAGACCAAGAACGCTGGTGGAGGAGTCCTCCCCATCGGACGAATGCCACTCGCCCCCCGGATCGAAGAAACCGATCGTGAGGCATTCCTGCAACAACACGTGCCGGAAAAATGGGACGATGATGAACGACAGCCAGTGGAAAGAGAACATGATCGACTCTTGGCAGTGCGCCTGATTCTCACTCCGCTCGAGCACCGATTGGGCGTTCTGCGCCTCGATGAACTGCTTCGTGACTTCTTCCCGCATGGATTCAGCCGAACCGAAATGGAAGCCATCGATCCGGATCGGGATGTCAGGTTTCCTGTCCTCGTGGATCATGACACGGGCTACGCAACCGGCTTCCAAGATTATTTCACCGCGCACATCGGCAGCTCTGGTGCCATACTCTACCTGCGCAACCGCCCACTTGATACGTACCAGTTTGAAGTGCACCATGTTGAACATGAGTTGGATCCATTGTCGGTCTTCGATGAAAACAAGCTGAACGAGATGGCGGTCCTGGAAGCACAACACCAATCAGAAGGTCTGAGTATCGCGGAAGCGATCTGGCTGCTCATGGTAACCAGGGACATGACCCAGACCGTACATCGCAATACTATCTGGGCGGAACTCAACTCGGTGTTCCCGATCACCCGGCGGGAAGTGGTCGCGCTGCTCGAAGGTTTGGCTTGCTTCAAACAGCATGCTGAAGAAAAGGTGTTCGGTTTGTACTACGTTGATCCGGATATACCGCTGGATCCAAGTATGAACTAAACCACGGGGGAACCATGTCGGCTCAGACAGAATCAGACGGAAGACGGGGCGGTGGCCGCAGAAGTCCGCCACGGGCGCGGACAGACGGCAGCAAACGGATGGGAAACGTGCAATTCGACCGCAAACGGGATCGGCCGCCGGAAGCCACCAAGACGGAGCCACGCAGGTCCTTCCAGAAACACTACGACAAAGCGATCAGTCGAGTAAAACGATGCAACCAGCCGCAGAGTGTCCAACACCTGTACGGCACGCTCGAAGATGCCGTTCGGCACCTGGAGTACTGCCTGGAAATGCGCCCGGGGAACAACCTCCTGATGCTTCAGCACAAGATCTGCAGCGAGATCCTGGCGGAGATGGCGCGCACCCGCCGGCCGCCGAACCATGTCATCCCCCTGGTGCTGGATCCCGCCTGGAAAGGCTGATCGCAACTGTCCCGCAACCAATGTTGGAACCTGCGACAACCTGTCAACGGCCGCCAGATGGGAGACAGAATCAGGCTGCGGCTGGATTCCCAGGCATCAAGGCAGGAGCGTCAACGGGACGGTGAGATTTCTTTCAGAAGCTTGGAGAAGTATCTGAACTCGCTGGTTCCCGCTTCGCGGAACAACTGAAACATGGCCGCTTCACAGCCAGTGATAATGGCGCCAGCCTGACGCATGGCATCCAGACCGCACTGCCAATCATCCTTGAATCTCGATACCACCACATCCGATGGCACATGCACCGAGAAACCCGCGGCGATGAGATCCGCCGTGGTCTGGAGCACGCAGACATGGGTTTCCATGCCGGT
>JAFGDC010000607.1 GCA_016932295.1 candidate division CSSED10-310 bacterium | reverse complement strand
TCGTGAAACAAGGCCTGGTAATCCTTTGGCGGTGGTATCAGCTCACGCCTTGTACCCGCGTATACCATTTCCTTGATACGCTCCAGTTCGTCTGTCCGGAATACCGGGCTGCCGAAGATCCCGGGACCGGTCTCGCTGCCCAGCCGGTCCGCCAGTCCGGCATCGATCCAGTAAAACCAGTCGGGATGATCTTTGATCCAGCGGGAATCACGACTGGCGGTGCGCAGCACGAATTCCAGCACCACCTTCATGTCCAGGCAGTGGGCGGCCTCCACCAGGAGCGCGAATTGCTCCTCCACCGGCCAGGGCAGCAGCGGATCCGCAAGGCCCGGCTCCAGGCGGTAGGGATCGCGAATGGCGTATGGAGAGCCCAAGATGCCTTTGCGACCCTCGCCGCCGATCTCGGTTATGGGCAGCAGGTGCAGGGTGTTCAGTCCCATCGAGCGGATATAGGGCAGCATGACCGCCAGCTTGAGGAATGTGCCGGTCTCGCGGTGCCCCGCCCTGTTCAGGGTGGGATCGTCGTCGCCGCCCAGCCGCCCGTCACCGTCGTGATCATAGGCGGCGGCGAGCCGCACCATGCAACTGTAGATACGAAGATCCGCGGCGGTATGGTGACAGCCCTCCGTCCGGCGGCCCTGCTCCGCGATTACCGTGAGGACATCCCGAATGAACCCGGCGGGATTGACGTTCACCTCCCGGTGACTCAGGTACGGCGCTCTCCATAGTCCTGGAATACGGTACTCGGCATCATGCTGTTGAGAGACCGATGCAAAATGGGAAATCGCCCGCGCCAGCCTGTTCTCGCTCATCCATCGCCTCCTTCACTCGTGGTGGATGGACCAATCTTCATTACCCCATCGCAATGAAAAAGTCATCACGCCCATGATCGACCCCAATCCATCGCCTGTGATTGGGAAGGGTGTCCTTTTTGACGTCGATGCCAAGACGGCGCTGCTCGAACCTGCCGGTCAGCAGCCTCTCCAGCATGGCGTGGCAGCTTTGGCGGCGGCGGTTCGGGAGTGGTCGATTCCCGTGCGGGCGGACGAAGTCTCGATACTGGCGTTCGCCATCGAGTCACCCTCAACGACGCCGCCGGGAATGAGAGGGTCGAAGAAGGGAGTCGCGGCAATCACAATGGGCGCTGGTTCGACATGCCGGCATCGGTGCATTGGCACTGTACTGCCATCCTTACATGACCCTGTTCGCAACTGGAATACCTCAACACTGTGCCGGCCTTGCGGCCGGTGGATCATCATGTCACGGGTCACTCGCCGGTCAGAATCTCGTGCACGGTGCGCACCAGGTCCGGAATGGTGTATGGCTTCTGCAGAAAATGAAATCCCTTTTCCTGGATGGCCGTCCACTGCGACCGCCGGTCGGCATAGCCGCTGCTCAGCAGCACCGC
The DNA here is from genome assembly GCA_016932295.1 of candidate division CSSED10-310 bacterium. The sequence goes on along the minus strand of JAFGDC010000607.1, from coordinate 12,967 downwards.
CATGTTCGGTTCCATCGACCGCATCTGATCCACCAACTGCAAGCCGTTTCTGTCCGGCAGCACCGTATCGGAAAACACCAGGTCGAAAGCCCCCCGCTCCTTGACGAATAGTTCCATGGCGTCGTTTGCATTGGCCGCTTCGAACACCTCGTAGCCATTGTCTTGCAATGTCCTCACGGCAAAACGCCGTACTCCGCTTTCGTCCTCCACCACGAGGATGCGCTCGCCCAGTCCCCGGAACGCCTCCAGGGATTGATCACTGATGCCGTCCGGCGCTTCATCCACGCTTATGGCGGGGAGATAGATCTTGAACGTCGACCCCTGGCCGGGTTCACTGTACACGTCTATCCACCCGTCATGCTGTTTGACGATGCCATAGACCACCGACAAGCCCAGTCCGGTTCCCTTGCCCGCCGCCTTGGTGGTGAAGAAGGGATCGAAGATACGCGCGAGTAGTTCCCGGCTCATTCCAGTCCCTTCGTCCTGCACCGAGATGCAGACAAAGGCACCAGGCCTGGCCCGTGGATTCAGTTTTACCTCTTCTGTTCCGAAGGTGGTCGAGCTGGTCTGGAGAGTGATTTCGCCGCCTTCGGGCATGGCGTCCCGGGCATTCACCACCAGGTTCATCAGGACCTGCTCGATCTGCCCTGGATCGGCTTTCACCTTGGCCAGCCGTTTTTCCAGCCTGTTTACCAGTTTGATGTCCTCACCGATGAGCCGGTTCAGCATCTTCTCGATATCGGCGACCACATGGTTGATGTTCACGATTCTCGGCTGCAGCATCTGCCGGCTGGAAAATGCAAGCAGTTGCCGCGTCAGTCGCGCCGCCCGTTCGCCCGCCTTGTGGATTTCCTCTATGCTTTCATACAGTGGATCCGATGGCTGCATGTCGATCAGCAGCAACTGGCTGTACCCGCTCACGATTGTCATCAGGTTGTTGAAATCATGCGCGATGCCTCCGGCCAGTTCACCGATGGCTTCCATCTTCTGCGCCTGACGAAGTTGTTCTTCGCTGCGCCGCAAGGCTTCCTCCGTGTGTTTCCGCATCGTGATGTCCTCGCCCGAGCTGAGGCTGCCCAGGGCGTTGCCTTTTTCATCGGTAAGCAGCGTGTGGTGCCAGGAGATGATGCGTTCTTCTCCGCTGGCGGTCCGCACCAGGCTTTCGACGGAACTTCGTTCCGCCACGCCGGTCAGGAGTCGGTTGAAGCCGCTTCGCTGCACGAGCCGTACTGACGGCGGCAGGAAGTCATCGAACCAGTTTTTCCCGATGATCTCTTTCTCCGACAACCCGAGAATCTCGCAGCCCTTTCGGTTGATCAGGAGGATCCGTTCATCCTTGTTCACCACGATCATGACAACTCCGGCGACATCGAGGTACATCTGCGCCTTGTCGCGCTCGCGCCGCAGATCGATTTCCGCCTGCTGGCGTACGGCGATTTCCTCCTTGAGCTGCAGGTTGGCTTCATACAGTTCCACCGTGCGCTCCCTGACCCTGACCTCCAGCTCATCCCGCGCCCGCCGCAGTTCCTCCTCGGCCTGTTTGCGCTCCGTGATGTCGTGCGCGACGCTCACTTTGGCGATGGCCGCACCCGCCTCGTTACGTACGATCGAATGGGCCAGCGAGACCGGGAATGTCTCACCGTTTTTCCTGGTGTGATAGAAATCGCCATCCCGGCAGCTCCCGCCGCAGATCTCCTCATGATTCCGGCCCAGCACCTCCGGCTCTCCGTACTGGTAGGAATCCAGAAATGCCTTGTTGACATAGGTGATCATTCCCGCCATATCGGTGATGACCACACTGTCACTGACGCTGCGGATGGCATGGGAGAGAAGCTCGATCTGCTCCTCGGCGGCGCGTTGCCGCAGCGCGTTTTCCACTGTCATGGGCAGCACCGCCAGGTAGTTCCGATCAGGATCCTTCATGAGGTAATCAGCAGCGCCGCGCCGCATGGCCTGGGCGGCGATGATTTCGTTCCCGGTGCCGGTGGCGATGATCAGCGGCGCCTGATTCAGCAGGTCGAAAATGTCGAAGGCGGTGCCGTCCGCCAGGTTGTAGTCGGAAATGACCACATCGAAACGGTGCTTCGCCAGCAGTGTTTTCGCCTGGGTTATGGATCCGGCGATGGTGTACTCGCATGGGAAATCGCCGGATCTGACGAACCGCTCGAAGGCCATCTGGTCGATACGGTCGTCCTCGATCAACAGGAGTGACAACGGCTTCCCAGTCATCACGGTATCTCCTCGTCGGGCTTTTCACCGTCCGCGCGGGTCGCCTTCTTGTTCAAAGTGAACTGGAACATGGCTCCACCGCCGGGAGCGTTCTCAACCCAGATGCGGCCGTCATACATCTCGACCACTTTCTTGGCGATGCTGAGTCCCAAACCCGTGCCCTCTCGCACCGGATCCAGCCCCGCGGTCCGGAATATCTTGAAGATGCGCTCCCGCGCCACCTCTGGCACTCCCGGGCCGTTATCGGTCACCACTAACCGCCATTCCTCCTCGTCCTCCTCGCACCATATCCGGATGTGTCCGTTCCGCTCGTCAACATATTTGAGCGCGTTGCTCAGCAGGTTCTGGAATACCTGGTACATCCGCGTGGCTTCCACGAGCACGGTGGGGAATGAGTCGCCGGTCTCGATGCGCACTGAAGGCGGCGGCGCCAGCGCTGCGATCACCTCCCGCACCATGACGCCGAGGTCTGTTTGCTGGCGTTCTTCCCGCAGTCTGGTCAACCGGGAATACCTGAGCACGCCGTCGATCATGGTGTGCATGGTCTCCACCCGCTCTTCCATGAGTTGCAGCATTTCCCTGCCCTCTGCCGGGAGCGTCGCGGTGTAATCCTTGCCGATCCACTGGGCCAATGATCCGATTGCCCGCAGCGGCGCCTTGAGATCATGGGAAACAATGAAGGCGAAATCGTTCAGCTCATCGTTGGCCCGGGCCAGTCTGGCCAGCAGTTTGCCCTGCTGTTCCTGCAGCAGTTGCAACTCATTGGATTCCTGCTGCAGGCTCCACCGCTGTGCTGCTTCCGCCGTGGCATCCAGGAACAGCACCCAGGTGTCGCCGGCGGTGGTGAAGAGGTGGATATTCGCCACCGTTCCGTCCTCGATGCGCAGGCAGGACAGGAAGGACGGGGACTGCGTCAACGGCAGCAGGCCCTCGAAGACCGGCGCCTGCGGGCGCACGTCCCGTGTTCGATCCAGGGACGATATCCCATACCGCGCCAGTGATTCGCTCCATGCCGCCGGGTGCAGATCAGCATCCAACCGCAGGTAGGCCGGCGCCATGCCGGCGATCACGGTCTTTTCCAGGAACGCCACGATAGGTTCAGGCAATCGCTCCATGTGCTCTCCCGCTGTTCGAAAGTTCCACGTTCAGGTGTGTCCCGAGCCGCCGTTTCGGACCGCGGCCGGCGCCGTTCGCCGTCAACCCTGTAGCATACGGCGGGTCAGGTCCAGGAACGCCTCTTCCACACCCTCGCCGGTCTTGGCGCTGCTGGTGAGTACGTTCCAGCCCCTGGATTTCAATCGCGCCATTTCCTCGGGCCCGACCTCCCATTCCTCCGTCAGATCGGCTTTGTTCACTATACAGACAAAGGGCACTTGGCCCATCTCACCGGCAGCCGCTTCCTGCAGGGCCAGGGCCGTTGTCACCGTGCCGGCGCGGGTGCCGTCCACCACCAGCAGGTATCCGGAAGCACCTCGTAAGTAGGACAGTCGCAGTTTCTGCAATTCATCCTCGCCCTGGATGTCCCACAGCAACAGGTTCACCGACTCGTCTCCCAGCGTCACCACCTTCTTGTCGATTCTGACTCCCACCGTGGTCTGGTATTTCTCCGAGAACAGGCTCTTCACGAAGCGTTGCACCAGGCTGGTCTTTCCCACGGCAAACGCGCCCAGCATGCAGATTTTTTTCTGTAACATCAGAAACTACTCCTTTGCGACCTCTTCCATTGCCACGTGGAAGGAAACGCGGCGGTTGCGTTCCTGCGCCCCAGTCTCCGTAACCGGTACCGCCGGTTCGTGAAATGAGCGGCCTTCTACCATCATGTATGTGGTGTCCACGCCCATCGCGCTCAACGTGGCAACCGTCAACTGCGCGCGTTCCAGGCTGAGCCGCTGATTGGTGGTTTCCGAACCACTGGCGTCGGTGTGTCCGATCACCTGGATTGTTACCACCCGTTCGGTCGAACACGCAAGCGCCAGCAGTTCCTGCATGGATGCCGCCAGGGCGGCAAGCCGATCTTCCTGCCCCGGATTGAATTCGGCCTGCCCGACCTTGAAGATGAAGTCACTGCGCTCGATTTCTTTCCGCAATTCGACCATCCGATCGAATTCCGTGTCCGTAGTGTCCGACAGGTCAACCGCCGAGATGCCTGGAATCAGTGGTGCTGTCTGGGTCGTTCGGCGCAGCCACGCCACCGGCGCCTTCCCGGTCGCCTCCAGCACCCCGTCGTTCAGCCGCAAATGGAGTGATGGAGGCGGCTCGAGAGCCGCGACGGCGCGCCGCAGGATGAAGTCAGGATACAGTGCGTGGTACGGTTGCCAATGCGTCTCGATCCGATCAGGACGCAACCCCATATCGGCGGCGAAGGAGACCGGATCAACCGCCATGGGGTCCCGCAGGCCGTTCAGCACGACGCCGCCACGGCTGCGTTCCACATTGGTCAGGACGATACCGGGCTGGTTTCGCACGCGCTCGATGTAGCGGGTGGTGCGCATTGCGGCGCGGGTCAACCAGAAGCACAGCACGCCCAGACCCATGAGGACGATCGCGGTGGCCACCCAGAACAACGGCGAAAACGCCCGAGCGCGGGGTTTGTACTGGACCTGCAGGCAGTCCTGCAGCAGCGGGCGAACCGTTTCGAAAACGGTGTCGTCACCGGTGAATTCGGCCAACTCCCGAAGCCGCTGCACGTGGATCGCCTCGATCGTGTCCCGCAGCAGGTCACACAGGTTCTCCGGCGGCTGCCCCTGGATCACCACCGCCAGCACCGCCTTCGGTCCCTGCTCGATCCATACCGAGTGCTCTCCCACCTGCATGCGTTCCAGTGTCTCCCCCTGCCCGACCCGGAAGGAATCGTGGACGAAGTCCTGGATGGCGGTCAGCATGCCCGAGACCATGTCCGCATCCTGCATCTCCACCGCTTCCGCCACCACATGCTGCAGGAGCAGTCCGGTCTCGCGGTGGATCAGGAACACCTGCTCCACGCGAAACACCAGGCTGTGGAGCAGTACGATTTCGCCATAGCTCTTGCCGGTACGCCATGCCTCGATGCGCCATTTCAATCCGTTCCAGGAAAGACTGTGTTCCAGCGTCTGGTTGAAAGACTGCAGCATGCGGCGGATGGTGTCGGCAATGGCCTTGCGGATGGATGGTCCCATCACCGGTGAGATGGCATCCACTATGTGGTGAGGATCACGCTGGATGGAGGTGGTGATGGCTTTTTCTATGGTGGGTGCCAGGGCGGAGGACAACCGGCCGTCCTTCAGTGAACGGATGGCTATGGCATCCGGCAACACCTCGCTGATGTTCTGCGCGGTGGCGGCGGAACGCTCCACCAGCGTCCGCAGCTCATCCAGCTCCGACCGCTCGGGGCCGATGAGCAGTTTTCGCAGTTCGGAGAGGTCCCCGCCGCCCGCCGCGTCCCCCTGGGCTTCCCGGTCCGTGAAACCTCCCTCCCGGGAGGAATCATTCATCGCTCAGCTTGTTCAGATTCAGATCGAAACTGAGGGCGGAATCATTGTGCAGCCGCATGGCCACTTCGGTGAACATGTTCGCCAGGGCGGCCCGGTCCACCTTGTCCGAACGCAGCTCGGAGCCGGTCCGCTCGAGGCTGGCCATGAGTTCCTCGCAGCGGCGGTGGATTTCGTCCCGCAGGCTTTTGCTTTGATCCAACAACTGCTGTCGCTGATCCCGCTGCGCCTGGCTGGTGCTCTCGTCAAGATCGTTCAGTTTCTTCTCCAGCGCGGCGGCCGTCTCACCCAGCTTGCTTCGCAGTTTGCCGTCCTCGTCCTCACGATCCTTGCCCTCGTTCTTCAGTTTGCGCAGCACCGATTCGATCTCGTTTTTCGCGTAATTCTCGAGGGACTCGAGCTGCCGCTTGGTCTCGTCACGCAGATCGGACAATTCTTTCACCATGCGGGATTCGAGGTGCGAAAACCGCTTATTGAATTCTTTCATCTGCGCGCCGAAGAGGATATCCCGGATCTTGTCGATGTTGCCCGTCGTGCCGCCCAAGCCGCCCATGGAATCAACCGCCGGAGTTACCTGGCTGCTCTTGCCATCGTCCTTGTCATCAGCTTTTTTCATGCGATACTTCCTCCCAATGGTACGCCCATTGCGTGGGATCACCCGGAATCCATCGCCCATGGTCGCTGCGCGTTTCGGGACTGACGCTCCGATCCGAATGCATCAAACCCCGATGTCGCGCTCCTCAAATGGACAGGACTCCCATTTCCTCACAGACTGTACCTCAATATTGTAGTTGAATAGTCCCTATATGCAAGTTTTGCGGCAGCCACTTCACCGTCACTCGTCCCCGCACTCGGCGGGCCAATGCCCTTCATAGCGAAGCAAGTCCTCTAAATGACGATCTGTCAGCTCTTTGATGAGGGCATCGCGGTCAGATTCTGGGGGTGGCCAGACGCCGTCGCCGGCTGTCGACGCGACAATCGGGATGAAGGATGCCAGGGCGCGGCGCATGGAGAAGATATCCAGCTTGTCATGGGTGTCGGCGATGGTGTGGCCCCAGCCGCGGCCCGGGCCGCTGGGCACGCAGCAGAAGGCGGATGCGGCTCCGGCCAGGTGGAAGGGGAAGTGATCGGAGAATGGAACGAGATGCCGGAAGACCCTGGGCTTGTCGGGCAATGGCTCCAGGAAACCGGCAAGCTTCTTCTCCAGCGCTTCCGAGCCCTGCACGAGGAGTCGCAGCCCGTCGTCGCCGCTGAAGCAGTCGAGGTTCAACACCAGGCGTATGCGGGTCAGTTCATCACGATGGGCCTGGACATAGGCGTTGGAACCTACGAGACCGACTTCCTCGGCGGAAAAGAGCACGGCGCGGACGGTGCAGCGGTTCATGGGTTTGAGTTGCTTCAATATCCGCATTGTTTCCATGACGGCGGCGGTTCCGCTGGCGTTGTCGACGGCGCCGTGGGAGATGTCGTGGCCGTCGTAGTGTCCGCAGAGAATGACCAGTTCGTCCGTTTCACCGGGTAATTCCGCCGCAACGTTGTGACAAGTGCCCCAATTCATCCCGCAGTCCACCGTGAGTCGCGCTTCCATGGGGCCGCCGCATGCCCTCGCCCGCAGCTCCGCGCCGGTTTCGTGACTCAGGCCGGCGGACAAAATGGTCTGGTCCAGTTTGCCGTGCTGGTTGAAGGCGACGGTTCCCGTCGGTTCCAGGCCGCCCGGAGCGGCCTGCACGAAGAGGAATGCCGCGGCGCCGGCCCCGCGCACCATGACGTACTTCTGCAGGCGGTGCAGGGCAGGCCCTTGCGGCGGGTTGCGGTCGTCCACCAGGGCGATGGCGCCGGGCAGTTCGCCGGAGCGTGCCCGGACGTCCGCCCCGGTGCACATGCCGAGATCCACTATGGGACCGCTCACGGTGCCGGCGGCGGAGTAGGGCAAGGCGAGACAGGGAAACGCCCGTTGGACCGGCGCGGTCATCTCCAGGTGCGCCGCGCCCCGCTGCCAGACCGCCAGCGGGAAGGTCTCCAGGGCCACGTTCGCCAGCCCTTCATTGTTGAACCAGTCCGCCATGTAGTTCGCCGCCGCGGCCGCCTCGATGCTCCCGGCAAACCGGGGTCCGTAGGTCAGGCACAGTTCCTTGAGCACCTCGTCCAGCGCCGTGGTGGTGAATACCTCGCCGGCCACGGACCTGATGAACTCCCGCATGGATTTTCCTCCTTGCCAGTACCGGTTGAGAACCCGATCCTTTACGCGTGATATGCTTCATCACTACTCTTTTCGCCATTCGGACGCAAGCCGCGCGGGAACGGCTGGTGGGAGGCGGGGGAGTTGACAGGTCGTACCGCCGCTGCTTGACATGTGCCGTTCGGCGTGGAGTCGCGTGGTGCAAGGAATGGATTGCCGCCAGGAGTGATTTCCGTGTCAAGGGCTGGTTGACACGCTGCTTCCGGGATCGGTTCAATCTCGTCCATCAGGTGCGAAAGACACCTGATCAATGCATATAATTTATTGTATATAAAAGACTATTTTATTCGTTCGCGAAAACGGTTCAATCAGTGATCGGCGGGAATGGTTTTTGCTTTTCGAGGGAGTAGTGGTTGATTCACAGTGAATGCAAGGAGGTGCATGATGATCAATGTGGCGACGCTGGTGGGCAATGTGGGGCAGGATCCGGAACTGCGCTACACGCCCAAGGGGACTCCCATCGCTCAGTTCAGTCTGGCCTGTCATGAACGGTATCGCGACAACGGCGGCAATGTCACGGAGCGCACCCACTGGGTGCGGTGCTTCGCCTTCGGCAAGCTTGCGCAGATTCTTCAGCAGTATGTCCACAAGGGTTCCAAGTTGGGGGTGAGTGGTCCGTTGAACTTCAGTCGATGGGAGGACAAGGATGGTCAGGCGCGGTCCAAGTTGGAGTTGCGGGTGCGAGATTTCAGTTTCTTGGATTCCCGCCCTGACGGCAGGGAGCAGGCGCCGCCGGCTGAAGAGGTGGATACTTCCGAGCCGGACGAGATTCCCTTCTGAGAGCGGAACGTGGTGAACCGGGGATGCCGCCGGTGGTGTCCCCCGGTGGCTAGCGCCGGTTCGCGGGAAATGATGGACGGCACGGTGTGCGTGTCTTAGGAGTTACAGGTGGAGCATGAATGTGACGTGCAACCGCCGCAAGTGGCTCCGGACGATGGGATGAACGCGCCGGAACTCTTGAAGCCGAAGGCTGAGAAGCACTTTTTGACCGAGTGCGAGTCGCAGTCCGGGCAGTGTGGTTGTTCCGCCGCGCCGCGCACCAGTTTTTCGAATTTCACATGGCAGGATTGGCATCGAAACTCGTACATGGGCATCGTTGTACTCCATGGCAGCCGGTGGTATACAGCGGCTGTTCTGGCTGCCGTCACCTGTATGAGTATCCTCGTTTTCGCGCGAGGGTGCAACTAGCGGGGAATCTTCCCGGAGTCCTCCACGAACTTGGCGATACCGGCATCGGTCAGGGGGTGCATGAAGAGCTTTTCGAACACCGCCTTCGGCATGGTGGCGATATCGGCGCCCAGCATGGCGGCATCCACCACGTGTTGGGGGTGGCGGATGGATGCCACGATGATCTCCGTATCGAAGTCGTAGTTTTCGTAGATGGCGATGATCTGTTCCACCAGTTCCATGCCTTCGTGGGAGATGTCATCGAGCCGGCCGATGAAGGGGCTCACGAAGGAAGCGCCGGCCTTTGCCGCTAGCAGCGCCTGGCTGGGTGAGAAGACCAGGGTGACGTTGGTCTTGATGCCCTCTGATTTCAAGATGCGTACTGCCTTGATGCCGTCCCTGGTCATGGGAATTTTGACCACTATGTTGCCGGCGATTTTGGCGAGAACCCTGGCTTCCGAGAGCATTCCGTCCAGGTCGGTGGCGTACACTTCGGCGCTTACCGGTCCCGGCACGAGCCGGCAGATTTCTCGGTAGACATCCTCCGCCTTCATGCCCGATTTGACCAGCAGCGAAGGATTCGTGGTCACGCCGTCCACGAGTCCCATTTCAGCCGCATCCTTGATTTCCGCGATGATCGCTGTATCCATGAAAAACTTCATCCGTCAATTCCTCCCGAGCGGCACCGCTCAAAACGTCGGTTCAAACCTTCTGAAAACAGTATCACAGCCGTGAAGGCGCCGGCAATAATGTACCACAGAAGGCGCAGAAGGAAGAAAAGACATAAAATGGATAGCGCACAAATGGACAAAGGACAATGGAGAGGTTGACGGGGGTATCGTGGCGGGGTTCCGGAGTGCTGATATACGAAGGGTCTGCGGTATCGTGCGGGCGGCGTTCAAGTCACATGTTCATTTGCGGCATGGGTATTCGGAGAAGGTGTACGAGAATGATGTGGCGCATCGGTTGCCGGTTGCGCAGCAGCGGGTATTTCAGGTGCGAGATGTGGATGGTGAGGTTTCAGGTCGGTATCGAGCGGATGTATTTGTGGAGGATTGCTTGATTGTCGAGGTGAACGCTTGTCGCGTGCTGGCTGCCTGGCACCTCTCGAAGGTGCTCGGATAGTTGCGGGCCGCCGGGTTGCGGCATGCGATGCCGACCAACTCCGGGTGCCCGCTTCAAATCAAGAAGCTATCTTGTAAGCGCTGACAGCCATCGCTACTCGCGATCTCCTCATCGCCGCGTCACCATCCACCACCGCGTATGTGCCCGCTGTCCTTTCCGTGCCTTCCGTGATCCTCCCTCAACGTCCCACGGCTGGTATTCGATACATCGGTACAGTACACTGAACCGGTGCATTCCCCACCTTCATCCAAGGGAGGACAAGATGTTTCAACGCAACGCTTATTTTCTTTTATATACAATAATATGTGCTTTTATTTGCAGCACATCCGCTGCGATCGCGGCTGATTTCCACCAGGTCACTTTTTCCCATGATGCGATACAATGCCTGACCACCTCGATGCTGAACGCATATTCTCTACCGGGTTGTACGTTGGTCCGCACGGATACCGGTCATGTGGTGCCGTGCATGGTGGTGCGGTTCCTGTTACCGGCCGGTGTATCGGCGGATGCGCTGGTGGTGCGGCCGGCGCCGCCGGAGCTGTATCCGTTGTCTGGTTCGTTTCCCCGTGTGGCGGGTGTGATGCCGTTCGGGCCGTTGTTTGTCAACGCCATGGTCCCGTTGGGTCTGGCCCGTGACGGCATGGCCTTACCCTCTTTCCACGTGGAACAGCCGGGAAGTATGGACGGCTCGGCGGTGGCGGTGGTGCGTCTCTTTCCGTTGCGGCCGGCGCCGCAGCCGGGATGGGCGGTGTTCACTTCCGGTTACCGGTTTGGGTATAGAATGCGTGCCGGCGTGGGTGGCGGCGGGGTGCCGGTGGTGATGGGATCGGGGGTATCGGGTGGTTTTGGGCGGCGGCTGGTGGGGCGATCGGTGGATCTGGATGGTGACCTGGATTACCTGGTGGTGACGACAGCGGAGCTGGCGCCGGCGTTCGAGCCGTTGGTAGCGTGGAAGAACGAGAAGGGGGTGCCGGCGGCGGTGGCGTTGCTGGAGGACATAGTGGCGGCGACCCCGGGCCGGGACGACCAGGAGAAGATCCGGAATTACATCAAAGGTGTGCATGAGGCGCGTCATCTCGATTACGTATTGTTGGGGGGTGACATGCCGCCCGTGCCCGCCAGGCTGGTCCACTGCCGGGCGGAGGTGACCGGGTATTACTCGGTGGAGGATGATGTGGTGACCGACATGTATTACTCGGACCTGGACGGTGACTGGGACGGCGACGGCGACGGGGTGTTCGGCGAGATGGAGGACGGGGTGGATTTTTATCCCGATGTGTTGGTGGGCCGGTTGCCGGTGGATACGGTTGCGCAGGCTGTGGCGGTGGTCGGGAAGGTGTTGGATTTCGAGCGGTCGCCGGTGGCCGGATATCAGAGGGATGTGATGTTCATTGCCGATTTCACGGGGTATTACAACATATATTCCAGTGTGGCGAAGGATCCCATGGAGCGGAGTGCGGTGCCGATCCGGTGCAGGCCGGTGCGGAAACTGTACGACGACTACTGGAATTACACAGGAGCCGAGGAGAACACGAAGGAGGCCCAGATCGCGGCGCTCGATCAGGGGTACCAGTTGGTGAACCATTTCGGGCACGGGTCGTCGCAGTCGCTGGGGTATCTGCACGGGACGGAGATCGACCAGTTGGCCAACGGGGCGAGGACGGGGGTGTACTTGTCCTGCGCGTGCGATTCGGGCTCGTTCCACAAGGCGAACGACGGCGGCGGGGAGCGGTGGGTGTTGAATCCGGGTGGTGGCGGCGTGGCGTTTGTCGGTAATACCAATATCGGCATAGGGTTTCCGTCGGGGATGGTGTTCGATGAGGCGTTTCTGCGGCACCTGTATCATCTGGATCACGAGCGGTTGGGAGCGTTTGTCGGGTTCGGCAAGGCGGAATTCGTGGCCGAGGCGGGGGAGTTGTATCATCCTCATCGATGGACGCAGTATGTGTTGCATTTGTTGGGGGATCCGGAGTTGCCGGTGTGGACGGACGATCCGGAGGAGTTGGCGGTGGTGCATTCGCCGGTGTTTTTTACCGGGGCGAACCTGTTTCACGTGGATGTATCCGATCGGTTCGGACCGGTGGATGTGGCGGTGGTGACGTTGTATCAGGAAGGTCATGTGCACCTGCGGGGACTGACGGATCCGGCGGGGCGGGCGACGTTTGAGTTCGAGACAGTGGCTGGGGGTGATGTGTCGGTGACGGTGACGAGTCGGAATCATGTGCCGTATCGCGGGGTGGCGGTGGCCTCGGCGGCGACGCCCACGGCGACGCCGGAGCGTTCGCCGACGCCGACATTCGCGGCGACTGCCACGAGGACGCCCAGTCCGACACCCAGTCCGTATGCCTGGACGCCGACGCTGACGCCCACGTACGAAGGATCCACACCCACGCCGGCGCCGGCGGATGTGCCTTTGTGGAAGGTGGGGTCTGGGTGGCGGTACGTGGAAAATATCGAGGTGGTGATTTCGATTATGGGGATTGAAATTCCTGGTCATTTGAGTGCCGATACCTGGTTCCGGGTGGCGGAACGGCGGCTCGTGACGCAGGAGAAGACCGGCGCGGAGTATGATGCGTGGGTGGTTGAGATGGAGGGGCATGCGGAGTTGTTCGCGGCGCATTTCGAGTTATTGGGGTTCGAGGTGCAGGAATTGCGGATGGAGGATGGGGAGTATGGTGGTGAGGTCTGGGTGAGGAGTGATGATCTGGCCCTGGTGCATCGGGGGCGGGAGTTGGCCGGC